>JAMCSM010000199.1 GCA_023380915.1 Actinomycetota bacterium
ATAAAAATAATAATTTTAAAATATGCAAAGGCGATAAAATATGCCAGCTTGTTATCCAAAAAATAGAAAACGTTTATTTGAATATAGTTCAAGAGTTAGATGAAACTTCCAGGGGTGAAGGTGGATTTGGAAGTACTGGAATTTAATCATTTTTAGAAATTTAATCATTTTATATTACCAATTAATATTATTGTAAATAATCTATTAATATATTATTAAAATTAAAATTATTTTATTATTATAAATAACTTCCGATAATAAACATTATGTCAACTTGTAAAATTTCGATATCCATCCTGTAAGTTATTCTCATCTATTATTTATTTTTATTAGCTATTACTTAGCTTTTTCTATTAGGAATGACTTCGAGTTATCTCTTCTCTATTATAAACAAAATATTAGCTTCTGCCCAAAAAAATGAAGTTATAGAAAAAATATTCACTGAAAGCTTTAAATCTGACATTTTTTCAAGAGTATTTATAAATACAATTATTGTTTTATAATTTTAGCAGGGCTGCCTGCGGCCATACAGTTTGGAGGAATTGAGTCAAGTACAAGAGAATTTGCACCAATAGCAGTATTATTCCCTATTTTAACTGGTCCCAGAACCGTAACATTAGCATATAAAATTACACTGTCGCCAATTTCGGGATAACCGGGATCGCCATGATGAAAAATAGAATGGCCCAAACCTCCAAGGACAACATTTGAAAATATACTGACATCATTTCCTATCTTCACTCCCCTGCCGATAACAACTCCGGAGGAGTGCCATATCCTGCAGCCGGATCCTATTTCAGCACCCGGATCGATTTCGGCGCCATTAAAGAAAAGATTAAATCTGCATAAAATTTCAGCTAAAAGGCGAAGCCTTAATTTATAGAGTTTATGATAAAACCTGTAACATATTACTGCCTGGACACCTGATTTTACTAAAAATATTCTTATTGCACCCCATATGTTAGGTTTACCCTGAGTGGTTCCATATTTACTGAAAAGCCTGTTTATATCCCCTTTTAAGCTGCCTTCATTATTTTTGTCCATTTATTTGCTCATGAATTTAAATAACAAGTTGTTAAAATCTTTTTTGTAGAATAATTTTATGTTTAAATCAGGGTAATGCTCTTTTAATTTCTTTAACTTCCTGTTTTTTTTTGTTACCAATTTTTGATTTAAAGTAGTTAACTCAATATACAGATTATAGTCAGGGATATAAAAATCAGGTGTGAAACTTGTGGTCGGATTGCCGTTTTTATCCCATTCGATGGGAAATGTTTTTGGTTCATATTTCCATTTTATTCTATAAAAATCTAAAATTTTTGCGAATTCTTTTTCGCTGGCATGAGCAAAATTGGTGTTATTGTATCTAAGCAATATTTCTTCAGATTTCATTTTCTATTTTATTTCAAAATCCTCCGGGCTTACGTTATCCAAAAAATTTTTAAACTTTTTTACTTCATCATCTATGGATTGGATTCTAAGACCCGCCGATTCCAGAACATGCTCGGCAGACAGAATTTTACATTTTGTTCTTACAGCAATTGCGATAGCATCGGACGGCCTTGAGTCTATTTTTACTATTTTATTTTCATTATATTTCAAAGTTATGAAAGCATAAAATGTGTTATCTCTTATATCACAAACTTCTATTGTTTCTATTACAGCATTTAAATTATTTAGAATATTTATGATTAAATCATGCGTCATTGGTCTTGGAGTTTTTATATTCGAGAGCTCAAGTGCTATTGCAGAAGCTTCAAAAGTGCCAACCCAGATCGGGAGATATCTATCCCCTTCCCTTTCTTTTAAAAGTATTATCGGCCGTTGGGAGGGGAATTCTATTCTTACACCTTCGAGTGTCATTTCTACTAATTCGCTTTTATTGTTTTTTTTCAACTTATTATATTCTTTTTCAGGCTGCATCAAAATTGTACTTTAATGCATTTTATTATATCATTTAAAAGATTAATTTTTAATGAGGTCATTCTGTGGAACTGGTTTTAATGGACTCTATTTCTTTTTTTACCATATCCAGTTTTAATTCATAGATGGATTCAAGGTTCCTGTATTTTTGCCTGTAGTCCAGGCCATATCCAACAAGGTATTCCTCACCAATATTGAAGCCAACATATTTTATATCTATATCAGCTATCCTGCGGATATTTCTATCAAGCAAGGTACAGATTTCCATACTATTCGGATATCTCACTTTCAGGTTTCTTAAAAGATAGCTTATTGTAAGTCCTGTATCAATTATATCTTCTACAATAATTACATCTTTTCCTTCTATTGATTCTTCAAGATCTTTTGTTATTTTAACTACACCTGTAGGGGTCTTATTTATGCCATGATAAGTTGAGATGCTTATGAAGTCCACACTTAATTCAAGATCAATTTTTCTGATTAAATCCGTTAAGAATATAACTCCACCTCTTAAAACACTTATCAAGAGCAAATCCTTACCAGAATAATCATTCGTTATTAAATTTCCAAGCTCAGAAACCCTTTTTTGGATAACTGAGCTTGGAAATAAAACTTTTCCTAAAATCTCACTAGATAATAAATTTTTATAATTATAATTTTCCGTGCTGTTATCCATTGCACGATATGATAATTAATAAGTTACCCTGTCAATTCCTGATACCACAGCAACCCAGGTTTTGCCCCTATTGAATAGTACTGTATTTCCGTCCTGATCAATGAATGTAAAAGGCTCCAGAGCACTGTTTCTCATCCATTTACCAGTCATAACTTTCCCATCCAGGAAATAATAAGCAATTCCCTGTTGGGTTGTCCTGACTATCATATGACCAGCTGAATCTCCTGAATTTGCTATGTCTGTTACCATTACAATTACATTATTTAATTCTATCTGTTTTCCGCTTTCCCTATCCATACTTGGAGAACCGGCCACAGATTTCAAATAGGTGTTGGTATTGCTGTTATAATCGAATTCTGCCTTGAATTGAGGTGACGAAAAATCAACTGTTACCTTTGAAATGTTTCCTCTATCTGTTTCTGCTGCATCTTCTTTAAATGTTAAAGGAGACTGACCGCCATCCAGTGAATATCCAGCTTTTTTGGCAAGTTCTTTAATCCTTGGAGTAAACATATAAGCATTATGCGGTGCAACTCTTGTGCTATCCCTTTTACTGTCTATTCCATTATTGTCAATAAAGTTTGCAGATATACTGCTGTTACCACTCTCATCTCCGAGAGGCGTAAGATAATTTAGCCCCAGATCTTCTACGACTTTATAAAATTGGGGTGCAGTTCCCCAGAAAACATATATGGGATCAAAGCTCCTGGCAATCTCAGCATAATATGGCCTTGCACTTCTGACCGGGCCAACAACAGCGGCATCATAGGAAGAAAAAACAGATACAAACCTTGTAACACCACCCTCATCAACTACTTCAAAGACTACATCTGCATTTATCAATCCCGATTGAGGCCTGGCATCCGGACTATTTTCAATCATTATAGCAATTGGCCTTGAATTCAGTACTTTATCAGAAATTTCAAGACCGCTGAATTTATTTATATTGCCTGTAATAGGCTGACCATCAAATTTCCCGGTTGTTTCCTGTGTACCCGCAGCCGTAGTTTCTGCTGCTGTTGTGGCGCTGGAAGTTGTTGCTCCGGTGACCGTCGTTTCAGTTACAGATTTTCCCTTACATCCGGCAAAGGTTAAAACCATTAGAAAACCTAAAATTACAGTTCCAATAATTAATACTTTTGCAACGCTATTTCTTTTTTTCTCCAAAATCACTCTACCTCCATTTTGATATTTTTTATTGGTTTTATTTTATCTTCCTTTTAAAAATAAATTTTTTATTATTATAAATATTAAAAATCTGAAGTAAAATGTTATTGAAAAAATTGAAACATTTCTGTCCTCAGTTCTTTTTTCGACTGCAGGTTCCTGTTTTACAACAGGTAATTCAATTGAATCTTTAGAAATTAAATTTATCTTTCCATAATTTTGATTATTAATATTAATAACAAGGGATCCTACCACCTGATTTTTCTTAACCGGAATTACCAAATTTTTATTAATATTGTCAACTATGGTTATTTTATCATTTATATTTACAATTTTATAAAAATCAGCATCAGGTATTACATCCATATAAAGATTTGTTGTCGTTGTTCCATCATCAGATTGTTTTGAAATTTTTATAGTTTTATAAACTTTTTTAGAGTCAACAATTTTTAAATTTTTGTAATTATCATTTGCCCAATTGATCAATTTTAATATGTCTGCATTCCTCTGATCCTGGGCACTTTTTAAAACCACACTTATCAATCTTATGCCATTCCATTCCGAATAAAGTACTATGCAATACCCAGCATTTTCCGTGAATCCCGTCTTTATGCCCTTTATGTAATCAAAGAAAAGCAAAATATTTGTATTAAAAATATCCACTTCTTTATTATTTATTAAGATTTTATCTTCTTTGGTACTTACCAGTTCCCTTAAAAAAGGATCTTTCATAAAATATCGTGCTATGATTGCTAAATCCCTGGCAGTTGTCTTATGATCCGGAAAATCGGAATCAAGTCCGTTGGTGTTCTGGAAAAAAGTATCATTGGCCCCTAACTCCTTAGCCTTCTCATTCATCAATTTAACAAAATCACTTTCTTTTCCGGAAACAAATTCAGCAAGTGCTATGGTTGCATTATTATTGGAGTTAATAAGGGCAGCCTTCATTAGATCTCTTAAGCTTATTTTATCTCCTCTTTTAAAACTGAAAAATGAATTGTTCCTTCCCGAAGCATTCTTTGATATTGTGATAATTTCATCCAGATTTTTTATATTTTCCCTGGCAACAATGGCTGTAAGCAATTTCGTCGTTGAAGCCGGGTACAGTTTTTTATCGGAGTTTTTTTCCCATAGAATCCTGCCTGTATCATAATTCATGATAAGAGCAGCATCTGCAGTTAGGTTAATCTCATTATCATCAAGTTTTGAAATGTTGTCTTCAATGTTGTTGCTCGAGTCAGCATAAACATGTCCTCCAGCAATAAGTCCTCCCGGCATGTATAATATAATCGAAGATAAAAGGAAGGAAAAAATAAAAATTAACAGGAATATGGCAAGTTTTTTAAAAAATACTCCGGCAAATAATTGACCGGACTTTTTTATTTTCATTTATAATTATCCAGAAACTTTTTATTCATTTTTTTGAATAGAAGAGTATGAAGTTCTTGAAAATTATCTTCTAATTTATAGAGAATTTTTGCGGCTTTTTTATGAAAATCTTTATTTGTGGATTTAAGCAAAGGAAAAATAATCTGTTGAATAAATAAAGAATGCCTTGATGCAGAATTTTCGAATAATTTTAGATGTTTTATATGGATTCCAAACTTTTCGAGCTCTGTTATAATCCTTAGTATTTCCAGATCATTGCCGTCAATTACATATTTGTCATCTTCCTCATGCCACTCAATAAGACCTTCTTCAGCAAGTTCTTTTATTGAGTCTTTTGAAAGCTTATATTTTTCTCTTATTTCGTCTGCAGTCAATTTCTTTGTTTTTAAATTTTTATCTTCTTCAAGTTTCAATTGCAATCCTTTTAAAACTTCCTTGTCCTTATCATTCTTTTCAAATTCTACTCTATAGATTTTTTCCCTTATGACTTCAAGAGGCATGAAATAATCCCGCTGCATTTTCAGAATCAAATTTATCTTTCTTACATCACTTCTATCATAAGCTCTGTACTTGTTATCAGACCTTTTAGGCAGAACCAAACCTTTTAATTCAAGAAATCTTAATTTACTTTGGGTTAAATCCGGATAATATTTCTTAAACTTTCTTACCAGCTCTCCAATTGTAAGAAAACTTTTTTTATTGTTTTCCATTTTAATTTATCGTCAATTTAAAATTTAAATTGAAGAAAAAAACATAAAAACATACTTCCCTATTTGAATTTTATCTCCATTTCTCAGCTCTCTTGAATTTACGATTTCACTATTCACATAACTGCCGTTCAGGCTTCCAAGATCAACCAGCACAAATTTATCATTATTTTTCTCTATAACTGCATGTTTCCTTGATACGGTTATATCATCAAGAAGAATATCTGAATCTGTATTTCGTCCTATGCTGAGAACCTGCTTATCGATAAAAAATTTTTCTCCAATTCCCGGTCCTTTGATTACTACAAGACCAACTCTATCTCTGGGAATTTTCTTCAAATCTTCAAGTATGTCCTGTGAAATTTCTTTTATCAGTTCTGCCTTTTGCTCCCCGATTGAATTTGTTTTGTTGTTTTTATTATTGTTATCCATTTGTTATATTCCAAACATTAAATCAGATTGTTAAAAATTAACACAATAAAATCAGGAAATTAATAAAAAGTTTATACTTTGTAATTATACAATGTTTTTATTTAAATTATTATTATTTTATTTTGTCTGGTCGGGACGAGAGGATTCGAACCTCCGACCCCCAGTACCCCATACTGGTGCGCTAAGCCAAGCTGCGCCACGTCCCGATTTCTCTTTATTCATTTTTATTTTAAAATAATAAGCTTCTTTAGTAAAGTAACCTTTTACAAACATTAAACCAGAAGTTAAAGTTCGGGTTTAAACTTTCTACTCATAAGTTCTTTTACAGATTCAAGAGGGTTCAACCCCTTATACAAAATGTTATAAACACTTTGAGTTATTGGTACATCTATATTTTTTTCTCTGGCTATTTCATATACAGCTTTCGAAGTATTTATTCCTTCAGCAATCATATACATGCCGTTTATTATATCATTTATTGAATTGCCGAGGGCAAGCTTTTCTCCAACCATGCGGTTTCTGCTATTTTTGCTTATGCAGGTAGCTATCAAATCTCCCATTCCTGCCACACCTGCAAAGGTACTGCTTTTTGCCCCCAAAAGAGTTCCAATTTTTGTTAATTCATACAATCCCCTTGTTATCAGGGATGCTTTGGTATTTGCACCATAATTTAAACCATCGGATATTCCTGCAGCAATTGCAATGATATTTTTCACAGCACCGCTAATTTCTACTCCAATAATATCGGTATTTGTATAAACCCTGAAATACTCTGTCGAAAGCATAGGCTGAAGAATTTCCAATAGTCTGCAATTTAAAGATGCTATCACCGATACTCCTGGAAGCTTATTTAAAAGCTCGCTTGAAATATTGGGTCCTGAAAGAACAGAAATTTTATTTTTTAAATTTTCCGGAAGGCATTCTTTTAAAACCTGTGACATTCTTAAATCAGTGCCTATTTCAAGGCCTTTTACTGCGCTTATGATACCTTTAATTTTTTTTGCATTGATAATAAATTCATTAAAGAATAATCCTGCAATTTCTCTAACAACATGTGAAGGAACTGCAAATATTACAAAATCTGCAGTATTTAAAAATCCGGTTGTATCATTATTAGGAATCACATTCTGAGGAATAACTGTATTGCCGGTATATTTCGAATTTATTCTTTTATTTTTTATCTCTTCAAAACATTCTTTTCTTCTAGCCCATAATTTGATTTCATAATCTTTTTGTGCCAGCATAATAGCAAGTTAAGAAC
>JAMCSM010000200.1 GCA_023380915.1 Actinomycetota bacterium
GGTGGTGAAGTAAAAGAAATTCTTTCAAAGGAACTTGTGCCAGGAGACATATTAATTCTCAGTGAAGGCGATAATATTTCAGCTGATGCCAGAATAATTGAGGCATTTGATGTAAGAACAAATAATTCAGTGCTTACTGGAGAATCCGATCCTCAAAGAAAAAGCACCACTGCAATTATAGGAAGAAACGTTGATCCTCTAAGATTAACAAATGTCGCTTATGCAGGCACCTCTTAATACTTTTGAATAAGATGGCAGCATTTTCTTTAATGCCTCGAGAGCTTTTTCAGCCCTGTATTCCTGCAAAAAACTGAAAACCGCATTGATGACTATAACAAGAATTATTGCATATCCAAGCTGAGGCATATCTACCCTTGGAATAAAGCATAAAAATGCTGCAACCCAGAGTATGATTGCAAGCACATGGATAAAATTATCCAGAAATCTTAAAATAAGGGACCTTTTTTTCTTTTCTTTTAATTCTGATATTATTATTGGCAAAGCTTGTGGAGAAAATATAAAATATTCTTGATTTTGCAAATGACCATAAATTTCAAGTCTTTTTCCGGCTTCTTCTTCAGAAAGCCCATTGGGTCCTACTTTTAATTCTTTAAATAACTGTTCCTTGTCTAATTCATAATAATTCATATTAAAACCATTCTATTTATTCGCACGTAAGACAGAAATTATAATCAAATTTTACAGTTTATCAATAAAATTTAATAATATATTTTAAATATAAGCCGATATTGCAAATTATTAATGATATAAAAGTTGCAGGTACTGCCAGTTTCAGCCATCTTCCCCATCCAATTCGTAGGCCTTTCTTTTCCATAGAAGTATAAGCAACCACATTTGCAGAAGCACCTATCGGTGTAAAATTTCCACCTATATCCGTTCCAAGAGATGTAGCCCACAACATTATGGATAGAGCCGGCACACCTGCAAATTTTACGATATCCTGCAGAACATATGCCATCGAAAGAGCAAATGGAACATTGTCTATAATACCGCTTGCAAAACCTGAGCCCCAGAGCAATGTGCTGATAAGACCGATATGGTTTCCGTTAAAAATTCTGGTTATAAATGCAGCCATGTTCTGTACAACTCCTGTGTATTCAAGCCCGCCTACTACAATAAAGAGACCAATGAAAAATAAAAGTACTTCATAATCTATTTTAGTAATTACGATTCTGGATTTTTCAACTCCCAGAATTGCAAGCATTGCAAATGCAGGGACAAGAGCTGCAAGCGGTACAGTAAGTGGAAGATGGATAAACTTTTCAATATACATATGAGTAATCAGGAAAATAATTGCAAAGCCAAAAGCACCTAAAGCGACTTTTAGTTGTTTAAGGTCTTTTATTGCATCGTTGGGATTCATTTTTTGTAATTCAGCCTTATCTACAGTTTCTTTAGGAATGATTGATCTTCTATTGACCATGTAGCAATAAAAAAGTGTCACAGCCCCTGCAATTATAGCTATAGGACCATTATGAATTCCAAAATCATTGAAAAAATAACCAAGCTTCAAGCCCAAAATAACGTTTGGGGGGTCACCAACCAGAGTCATGGAGCCGCCAATGTTTGCCATGATGACTTCAGTTATTATAAGCGGGGCTGCTTCTATTTTAAGGATTTTACAGAGTTCAAAGGTCAATGTAGCAAAGAATAACATAACCGTTATGCTGTCCATAAATCCTGATAAAAATCCGGTTATTATCGGAAATACAATGAATATCCTGGACGGTGAATACCTCAAAATTTTAGCAGAAACCAGAGCAAGATATGTAAAAAAACCCGCTTCGGACAAAGCACCTACAATTATAAACATACCCAGTAGAAGTCCCATTGTTTCCCAGCTTACATAACTGATCGCCTTATCCAGAGTAAAAACTTTGAACAATAATAAAAATAAAGCTCCTATAAATGCTACAACAGTCCTATTGATTTTTTCTGTTGCAATAGCAATATATGTAATAAGAAAAATTATAATGGCAACTAAAGACACATTCAAACTATGCGCTCCAATTAATCTATATTTTCATAAAAAAATTCGTTAGATGACAAAAAAATTTTATTTTTGTTCTATAATATATAATTTATCAAATTCATTATTTTATTACTAAAGACAAAATATTCCCATTGTAACTCAAAACAATATTGTAAGTCCGGATTAAAGTAATTATTTTTCTATTTTGTCTTTTATGCATAATCGTTTTTCCTGGCATCTTTAATATAAGGTTTAAGATTTGTGAGCAGCATTACTCCACTTCCTTGACATTTATAAAATTAGTACTTCCGGGTTTATTTACCAGGACTCCTCCGGTTATAACGACTCTATCCCCGGATTTTAAAAATCTTAAAGCTTTGGCAGTTTTAATAACTATTTCTATCATTGTGTTTATGTTATCGGAAAAAATTGCTTTAGCCGGTAAAACCCCCCAGCTTAACATTAATTGCCTTACAACCCAATCATGCGGGCTTAAACTGATTATTATACTCTTCGGCCTGTTTTTAGATATTTGCCTGGCAGTACTGCCGGATTGAGTAGAAGTTATGATCGCTCCTGTTCCAAGCACATAGGCAATCTCACACGCAGCAAAACTTATAGCCTCGGTGATGGTATTTTGTTTAACTTCGAATTTTTTATGCATGATTTCTTTATAATCGATAACTTCTTCCGTTTTATTAATAATTCTAACCATCATTTTAAGTGATTCCAGTGGAAAATTTCCAACAGCCGTTTCTCCCGAGAGCATAATTGCATCTGAGCCGTCAAATATTGCATTTGCTACATCACTGACTTCTGCCCTTGTCGGCCTGGGATTTCTTATCATCGAATCCAGCATTTGTGTTGCCGTTATTACAGGTTTTCCCGTCTTGTTTGATTTTATGATTATTTCTTTCTGGATATTGGGTACATCTTCTTCGGGAAGTTCTACGCCAAGGTCACCTCGGGCTATCATTATGGAGTCAGCCTGTTTTAGTATGGAATCAAAATTTCTTACAGCTTCATGTTTTTCAATTTTAGCAATAACCATTGCATGGCTTCCTTTTTGCC
>JAMCSM010000201.1 GCA_023380915.1 Actinomycetota bacterium
AAAAAATAAGTTATACTAAAGAATTAAATTTTACAAATGGTTTGAAATGATAGTTATCAGATAATGTTATTAAAAAATCCTCTTTTTACCATTGCTATACCAGTATTTAACCGGCTTAATTATTTTAAAGAAGCTTTAAAAAGTGTTTTGAATCAGTCTTTCAATGATTTTGAGCTTGTCATAGTGGATGACTGCAGCACTGACGGGACCTGGGAATATATCCGGGCCATAAATGATCCAAGAGTAAAAATCTTCAGGAACAAATCTAATGTTGGAATAGTTCCAAACTGGCGTCATTGCATTGAGAGAGCACAGGGAACCTGGTTTAAATTCTTAATGTCGGATGACCTGATGTTCCCTGATTCTTTATTTATTCTCGATAAACTTATAAAAAAATATCCTGACAACTATGTATTTGTTACCAGCGGTATTGGATTTACTGATATCAGTGAAATAAGAGAGTATTTGAATATGGAAAACAGAGAAATAAATGGTACTGATAAATATCTGATGCCGATGGAGAAAATAATAGAAGAAAGAAAGCGTTTCAATCAGACCTGGGCTATGCCCAATTCTTATACACTTCTAACTAATGATCTCAAAAAATTGATGCGTAGTGAGAATTATAAGAATGTTGAAAAAAATTTAGGAAAAACAGGCCACTGTGTTGACTATTTCATTCTTTATTCGATAGCTTTGAAATACAAGACCATGCTGGAAATGGACGTCCCACTTTATGGAGTAAGGTATCATGAGTCTAATCTCTCCAAAATGTACAGCCAGAATCTGCTTTATCACTTAAATGGCGATAAGTATATCCATTACATGTTATATGACTATAAGGGGATTGGGCAGCTTTATATAGTAAGGCATGCTTTCAGGGTTTATTTTCATAAGATAAGGTCCAGTAAAAGAGAGATATTGACCTTTGCTTTTGTTAAAAAAGCTTTTCAATTAATCATATTTTTATTTCAGCATCTTTTTGGCATAAATAATAAGCCAAGATTTTAAAAATTTGCTTTAGAGGTTTGAAAATTACAATAATATTACAATAATAAGTGAAGGATTCACATATGGCAAAACCCAGCATAATATGCTTAACACCAGTAAAAAATGAAGAATGGATTCTGGACCGTTTTTTAAAAGCTGTAAGCCTATGGGCAGACCATATTATTATCTCTGACCAGAATTCAGAAGATAATTCTGTAGAAATAGCAAAACAATACCCCAAAACCATAATTATTAAAAATCCGTACATCGGTGAATATAATGAATGGGAAATCAGAAAGATAGTAATCGATGAAGCAAGAAAAATACAGGGACCAAGGATTCTGATTGCTCTTGATGCTGATGAGCTTTTAACTCCCAACTTTTTGAATAGTCCTGAATGGAATAAGATATTAAATTCCACCCCGGGAATGATTATAAAATCTAAATTTGTAAATATTGCACCTGATATGGATCATTATTGGTCCGGTCCGGTTGAAGTGTACCTTGGATTTTCGGATGATAGCAGTGAATATGTTGCAGATAAAATACACACTGCAAGATTGATTGCACCGAAGGATGCGCCGGTTTTACATCTTGAGGAAATTAAAATAATGCATTATCAGTTTACGGACTGGGAACGTATGGAAAGCAAGCACAGATGGTATCAGTGCTGGGAGAGGATAAATAATCCGGGTAAGAGTGCTATAAGGATTTACCGCCCGTATCATCATATGTATTCAGTAAGAAAGAATGAAATGAATACAATACCTGCTGAATGGGTCAGTCAATATTCTGAACTTGGTATAGACATAAAAAAGGTTAACAAGGATAAGTTTTATTACTGGGACAAGATTGTACTGGGTTATATTGATAAGTATGGAGCTGGTTTTTTTGCAAAGGATGCCATCTGGGATATAAATTGGGTAAGAATTGCTGAAATGTATGGTTTTAAAGACTCTGAAAAGTTCAGGGATCCAAGGAATTTTTTACATAAAACAGTACATTGGTGGCTGAAAAAAACCCAGAGAAACCATACAAATATTTTTGTAAGAGTTATAGACAAATTCTTTGAAAAATTTATGAAAATTTAATAATTTGAGTTATTATGCACTGCAGCATTTTAGAAAAATTATTAAAATTTACAACAATTACAATAATATAAAATTATTGATATCATTATTTATTAATTTTTTATATATATTTTCTACTAACGAAGGTTGGAATGCTGTTAAACATTATTACAATAACAAAAGATGATATAGAAGGTTTAAAAAAGACTATAGAAAGTACAAGGAAATTAAGAGAAAATCATGATGTTGAACAGATAATAGTTGACGGCAGCCGTAATGATTTAAGACAGGAAATTGAAAAGAGTTTGACAGGTGAAAAGAATATAAGTTGTTTTTGGCAAAAACCATCAGGGAGGTCTTCGGCTTTCAATTATGGCATTAAGGTTGCAAAGGCTGATTGGGTATGGTTTTTAAATGGCGGCGACGAAGTATATTCAGGATTAGATGCCGGCAATTTTTTATATCTACTCTCCAATAACGGTTCTGATGCGATAATTTTTCAAATAGAAAACATGCAATCTAAATTGATGCCAAAGCACCCTCAAATGTGGGCTCTGTGGCCGCCGCTTCTAAGCTGGATTCCTCACCCTTCTACTTTAACCCGCCGGGAATTATATGATAAATATGGTTATTATAACGAATTATTTGAG
>JAMCSM010000202.1:0-1181 GCA_023380915.1 Actinomycetota bacterium
CATTATCCTGCACTTGATTTAGATTTTTTTACCCCAAAGGAGTTCCGAAGGAGTCTCTGATCATTAGTTTATAGGAACAATAAGCATCTTAAAAGTCATTTATGTATTTATTTTCCCTCATATAAATTTTTTAATTTCATTACAAGCCATATTATTAAGAATATTATCCCAATTACTATAGCTATAAAAATGATAAAGCTAAAAACCATACCAAAGACACCAAAACCACCGAAGCCCATCATTGGCCATCCCCACATCATAATAACTACTCCTTTTATATTTTGTACAAAGTTGCTGATAATAAAATATAAATGTTTATTAGTTTATAAATCTATTAACATATTAACACTAATTTTGATAGTGTCAAATAAATCTTGTCTTATTGTTTCCTGAAAACATATATTGCCCAACCGAGAGTATCTCTTCCGTATAACAGATATTCCGTTTTTGCTTTCTCTGTTTTGCTTAACAATTCAGAATTATCCGGGTCATCAGGATTATCAGTTATATAATCGTTAACTGCCCACCATCGCAGGGTTTCATAATGATCCCAATCATCATGATTGCTTACAAGTGTATATATACAATTCAATCCTTCTTTTTCACCAACATTTATATTTTTATAATGAGAATTAAATTCCTCTTTTTTTATTCCACTCATTTTAAGATATTCATCATCCGGTTCTTTTAACCAGTAAGGTTCACCTATAATAAGCAGTCCATTTGGTTTTGTCATCTTTTTAGAAATAATTGTTGTTCCTTTAAATCCATTATAAATCCAGCTTGCACCAATACACATAACTAAGTCAAATAATTCATTATTTTCAGGTCTATATTTTACGCCATCCATTTCTAGGAATTTAACATTGGAGTTAGGAATTCTTTCATTTTTCTTATTCTTGCACTCTTTTATACAATATGGCGAAATATCTACTCCAGCGCCTGAGATATTGAATAATTCAGCTAACCTGATCAAAGGTTCTCCTTTACCACAAGCAATATCTAAAACTGTGGAGCTTGGCTTTAAATCCAATAATGAAAACAACCCTTCAAGTTTATCTTTATTCATAGGATTACATATTATGTGTATTGGTGCAAGCTGGATTTATAATGGATTTAAAGGAACAATAAATGCTCTAAAGAAGATGACAAAACCAAATGGACTGCTTATTATAGGTGAA
>JAMCSM010000202.1:1191-11356 GCA_023380915.1 Actinomycetota bacterium
ATATCCATTTAGCTTTCCTCCAAATAATTTTAAATTATTATAATTAATTTCTTTATTTATTAGTTAATAGTCAATAGTTTATTTAACTTAATTGAGGCAAAAAGTAAAGCCCGTTTTTTTGAGTTTAGGTTTTACAGATTTTTACTATTTTATTTAGTTTTATAACAATTATTTCTAAAAAGATGATAATATTTATATATATCATTATATCTACTGGCCAATGCATTTTTTTATCTATAAATTGGGGGTTTTGTGAACTTCTTACATCAATGGTTTTTAGGTATAATAAAACCAGCCCGCATGATTGATGAATTAAAGAGTAAACCTGCTCCTTTTTGGGGATTATGGGCAGTATTGATTCGTTTTATTATAACATCACTTACTACTACATTAGCCTTATATCTTCTGAAACGTCTCCCATTTTCACAATCAAATCTGACTTTTCTTTCTATAGAAGACTATTATCTGGCAGAGATTTTTTTTCTGCCTTTATGGGGTTTGGGAATTTGGATTTTAATGAGTAGTATTGCTCATCTTGCTCTTAGAATCACACATAAGCAGAGTAATTTCGATATTATCCTGAATATTATTGGAATGGGCATGCTTATCCCAATGCCGTTATTATGGTTATTTGATTGGATAATTATTGGTTTGAACTTATTTACTATTATTATTGCTGCCGCTAGCCATACAATTTTTCAAATCTGGGAGGCAAGCATTCAAGCAATTGGATTCAGGAAGATATTTGGTCTAAGCACATGGGGGGCTGTGGTATTAGCCATCATTATAAATGCAATTTATATCTTACTGGCAATAATCTTTATACGATGATTTATAAGGACCCCATCTTATATAATTTATATTTGGAAACAGTTCCTGCCATCCGCCTTCGTAATAGTCAAGAAACGGACCTCCAGAGTGTTGTATAGTTGGTATAAATCTCGATGGATCCTTTATACCATTGAAAGAATGCCACATAAGATCCAGGTCCAAAGGTTTATATAGAAATTCAAATATATCTGTACCTTTATCTGAAAGAATGGATACCTTTATCAGTTCATTTTCCATTGTTACCGTTTTTAATCCTTTATATATATATTCCTTTATCCTACATCCATAATTTCTCTCGTGCAGATACCGCTCGTAAAACTTTAACATAATTTTTAACCCAATACTTTCCTAATAATATTTAGGTTATGATTATAAAAAGCAATTTTCCAAATAATTAAAATAGTCCCAATCCGCTCGACAAATTTTAAATAATCAATAAATACCATATTCATGACCGGCATCACAGAAAGCTTTTATATTTTCATAAGGGGTATTGTCAAATAAAAAATCTGTGGTGCTTAAAATGAAATTACCCCTTTTCTTTGCTTTTTCTAAAATATCTTTTACCTTTTCTTTTACCTGTTCAGGAGTGGACTTCATCATAAAATTTATCTGGTCTATATTTCCAAGTAAAGTTATATTTTTATTCAGTATTCCCAGGGCTTTATCGAAGTCAACATCACCATATGGTGGCGGCGCCAGATATCCCAGAGCATCTATTTCTAATTTATTATACAAATGTATTATTGCCATTGCATCACCGCAATTATGCATTAATGCCATAATGCCCAAAGAGTGGATTACTTCATTTAAATCATTTTCAAATGGCAGAACAAATTCTTCATAAAACTTTGGACCGACGGATCCATTTGCAAGATTACCTCCGTATTCGATAACATCAACACCAAATTCTGCAAACTTTTTATAAACTCCAATAAGCCTTCTGCTAAAAAACATAATCATTTCTTTATAAAAGCTGGCATCTATAAAGGGATCCATCATAATCTGATCAATATTTCTAAAATAATTCAAAATATTAAACGCTCCGCCAAAAATACTTACGCCAAGAACACCTTTTTCTCCGATAAACTTTTTTGCTTTGCTTATATTATTAAAATCAGTTTCATAGTGCGGAAATACTGCATCCTCAAAAGAAGGCTGATATTTTAAAAACTGATTAAAGTCATCTTTATCTTTGATATAATGCTCTAAAAATGCTTCAACTTTTGTATATTTTGAAATCTGGGTAAAGTTTTTTATTTGTGTTAATTTTTTTTCAGGAGTCCTTATTGTTGTAATTAATGTATCACTTCCATTTTTATTTTTTAATTCAGATTCAACTATCCATTTTCCATCATTGGAGCTTTTTTCCACTAAAAACATATGCCATGGGGTCATGAGCCTGCTGTAGATATCAAATCCAAAATAATCTAAAACTTCAATTTCTTTTTCAATTATATACTCATTATCTGATCCCCATTTTTGCTCTTCCGGGGGAATTTTAAAAAATTCATAAACGAAATTTTTCCATATCCATGGAAACACCGGTATCCTGTCAACTTTTTCCTTTTTAAATGTTTTTAGTATTCTTTCTCTTCCTGTCATTTTATTCTCCTTCTATTATGTTAAAAGTAATTAATATAATATTTTTTAACTTTTTATATTTCTATGTAATATGATCCCCTAAGAAAATTATTTACTAATTAATCTATCTTTGAATGATTTGAATTGTTCCACATTTATCTCGAAACTATTGTCTTCTTCAGGAAATTTTCCTGCTAATACTTCCTCTTTAAACTTGCATAATGATTCTACTGAATATTCAAAAAATTTTAGATATTTTTTGCAATGTTTAGGGTAGTACCTGTCGTGCATGCCAAGCAAATCTTCGACATGCATGAACTGTCCGTCACAATCAAGGCCGCTGCCAATGCCAATAGTAGGTATTTTTAATAATTTAGTAATCTCTGCAGCTACTTTATACGGCATACATTCAATTTCAAGCCAAATTATCCCCAGCTTCTGCAACATCAAAGCATTTTTGGTCTCCTGTAAAGCTTCGTTAGCTACCTTGCCAATACATCTGAAACCTTCTTTCAGGTATATTTCAGTATTTAAACCTATAGTGCTGACACACGGAATACCTTGCTCTGATAGTTTTTCAATTTTTTTTAAATTAATATGTCCACCCTCGATTTTTATAGCATCGGCGCCATTTTTTATCAGAGTTACTGCAGCATCCAACATTTCTTCATGGCTTATCTGGGTAAAACCATATGGAATCGGTACTGAAATAAAAGTATCTGGCGCACCCCTCCTTATGGTTCTAAGACAGAAAATAAGCTCCTCCATATTGGCATATAAACCATTTTGGGCTCCCTTATAATAAATTTCAATCGGCGGTCCTTCAAGGCCTATTATATCTATACATGCTTTTTCGATTGCCCTCGCACTGAAATAATCAAGAGCAGTAACTTTTGTTATTTTTCTTTTACCTTTTAGATTTTGTATATTTTTGGGAAACAATTTATTCATATCTGCCTTATTTCTTAATCCCTTCGATTTTTTCAAGTAAAACAGGTATATACTGCTCCCAGCCTTGGGCACCAATATGTATTCCCGAGCAGAATGGTTTTATTTCATTTATAATTTCCGCTGCTATTTTTATACTCGTATCTGCTTTGTTTTCAGCTTCTGCAATTTTTTTAATTATCCAATCTGAAACAGTTATACCAGGAATGTACTTATTCATATAATTTGCCATCTTTTCGGATTTGATTAGTTGAATTCCTGCAATTACTGGTACCTTTATATCCAGTTTTTTAATTCTATCTATAAAAACTTTAAACTTGGAAGTATTAAAAACTGGCATGGTCTGGAAAAATTCTGCACCGCAGTCAACTTTTTTTTTCATTTTTATTAGCTGCAGTTCAAATGAAGTGTCGGTATCAGCCTCAGGATTTACGGCGGCACCCTTAAAAAAGCGGGGTTTTGCTTTTAACTCATTACCCGCCATATCAAAGCCCTCTTCCATTTTTTTAATCGCATACAGAAGAGTGACAGAATCAAGGTCAAATACAGGTTTTGAACTGGGATGGTCACCAATTGTTATATAATCCCCAGTCAGGCATAGAATATTTCTGATATTAAGTATATATGCACTTAAAATATCAGATTGAAGTGCGAGCCTGTTTCTGTCCCTGCATGTTATCTGCATTACAGGCTCTAGACCGAACTCAGATAAAATATGACTTACAGAAAGAGAATTTAAACTTAAATTCGAACCCTGAAGATCTGATACATTGACAGCAGTAACAAATTCTTTCAGCATATCTGTTTTTATCTTTAATTCATCAATTAATACCCCCTTTGGAGGACCAAGCTCTGAAGTAAAAACAAATGAACCGTTTTTTAATCTATATTTTAAATTTGATATAACCCCGTTATTCATTTTAATTATGTATTTTGCTTTAATAAGATTTACAGTTTTTTTGGCCTGTTGTTAATTTTTCAGCACAAACTCAAATAATTCTATTTCTTATATAATTAAGATAATTTAGGCAATTTTCATCTCTGTCTAAAAGAAGATTTGCAGAATAAAGATTTGCGACAAGCTCAGCATCAAGCGGGTCAAGAATCGCCGCATCGATATCTTTTTCCATTAGAAGTGTTAAAAAATTCCTGTTAATAAGCTTTCTGTCTGGAAGGCCGAAAGATACTGCAGATAAACAAATAAAGGTTTTAACTTCAGATAAATTTTTTTTAACTTTTTTTACAGTATCAAGAGAAGTTAAGACATTTTTACTTGATATTGACACCGGTTCTATAACGCAATCAATATATAAATTACTTAAAGATATTCCATAATCTTTTATAATCTCTGCAATTTTATATGCATTGCCCAATCTTTTTTCTGAAGAATCAGGTATTGCCTCATTGCAAATGGGCAGAGCTATAACATTAAGACCATAATCTTTTACAATTGGGAGCAGTTCTTTATATCGTGATTCTTCCAGAGTTATCGAATTAACATACAACCCTTTTTTATTTTTCACACTTTCGATGCCGGCAATTATTGTTTTAGGGTAAGAACTGTCAATGGATAAAGGGATCTTGTCATTAACTGCTTCTTCAACTACATTTACCGCCCATTTCATATTTCCCGGCTCTAGTGAAACATCTGATCCAACATTTATATCAAGTACATCTACAATGCCGCTGTTTATTTGCGATAAGGTTAAATTCCTAAAAAATAATGCATCCTTATCATTTAAAGCATCTGCAACTTTTTTATTTATAGTATTAATTTTTTCACCAAAAATAATCATTCTTGCCCCCAGTATTTATTTTATTTTTTATTTTTTGTTAATCCTACTATCCAATCATACCTGCTATTCTGCTCCTCACATGAGACATCAGGTGTACCATAATAAGCACCAAATCCGCTTAAAATGACTCCTTTGTTTCCTCCATACAAATTACCCGGCACATAATAGTCCTCATAAAGCTCTTTCAACGGGGGCCTGTTTCCATCAAAACCAAATTCGGGTAAAGAAACTGCCGTCCAGACTGCGCATGAACCTTCAATAATTTCCCTGGCTTTAAACGGATCCATATCTTTAGGACCCGAATGGTAGTTTATGGCTCTGAGTTTGGGAATTTTTAATATTGATTTGAGGTTGTGCATGAAATTACCACAGGAGTGAAGATACAAACCGTTATAATATTCTGAGATTTTTTTATAATACGGAAGACAAAACTCTTCATAGAGTTCAGGTGACAGCATTACAGCATTGTCGTCACTTATCGATATTCCCATACCTGGTTCTCCAAGCGGAAAACTGTGACCCGGAAAGGCTGCATTATCTATTATCTTTAACTGAGCATCATAATAATCTATAAACTGATCGGTTAAAAGGTTCATAATATAATGAACTTCCTTAGGATTTTTATAACATGCAATAAAAAACTCATCTGTCTGCCATAATAATGTCGCATTTGACATCGGGCCTTGTGGATCCGTTGTGGATATTGGTATATCGCCGTTGGTACAGTTTTGAAAATGAATAATAGTTTTTTTGAGCTTTTTCCATAAATCAGACTGCCATACTTTTCTAGGTTTTAGTTTGTAAACATCCATTGGATTATCATATATGATAGGTTTTGCAGCAGGCCAGTCGTTTTTAAACCAGATTATTTCAGAACCGAATGGTTCCACATAGATTTGAACACAATGCCAAGGTTCAAGATAGGGACAATAATCAGTTTTATGATGCATGGTCAGAGATATGTTGTGAAGCTGCTGCCTCAGCATTTTGTCTTCATCATAGGCTATTTCATATATGCTGTATCCTAGTGAGCCACTTGACATCTCTACAACAGGAACATGATCTACATCTTCAATCCTGTAGGCTTTTTTTAGCCTTTTATGCGATTTATCTGTCTGTTCATAGTTTATATAATAATCATATTTCATATTTATTTGATCCTTTTATGCCTTAGAGTCCTAATTAAACCTTAAAAATTTAGCGGCATCTTTTGCATTAAGCATGTTTTAACAATACATTTTTATTTAAACAGTCAAGTATCCCGAAATTTTTTAATTTTGTATAATCAAAAAAATTGTCCAGTATCAGGGCAACTGCACCTAGGGCACCACCATTCTCCTTTATTTCCGAAACCTTAAAAATAATCTCATTAGTTGCAAATGGTAGCGCGTTACTTCTAATGATTCTTTTGATAGGTTCAATAATAAAATCATTTTCTTTTACCATCTCGCCGCCAAATATCAGCAGTTGGGGATTCAATAAATTAATAGTAGTTGAAAGTGCAATCCCTATATATGTTCCGGCTTCATTTAACACACTGAATGCAATTTTATCGTTTAGCTTTGCAGCTTTAGTAATAATATTGATATCAATATCTTTTAAATTCCCCTCCACCATACCGCTTATTATAGAACTGGCGCCCTTTTCCAGCATATTTTTTACCTTATTAACAATTACTTTGGATGAAGCTACCGTTTGCAAACATCCATAATTACCGCAAACACAAAGTAGCCCGTTTGATTCCACCAGAGTATGTCCCAATTCTCCTGCAACACCTGAATAACCTTTAATTATGTTTCCATTTGCAATTATACTTACTCCTATACCGACACCCAGCTGGACATAAATCACATCATTAAAGTCTTTTGCTGAACCAAACCATTTTTCGCATAAAATATTTAAAACCGCACTATCTTCCACACACACCGGCAAATCAAATTCATCTTCTATAATGGATTTAATTGATACATCCTGCCAGTTTTCCAATTGAGACGAAACTATGTTCCTTTCCCTGTCCCTGTCCAGAATGCCAGGATTGGCAATGCCAATACCCAGTATTTTACTTTTACCATATTTCAGAATCATATGTTTAATTGAATTGAAAATAACATCGATAATCTGCTGTTTTGTATAATCATATTCAATTTTACTCTCAATGCTTTCCAGTACTTTTGCATTAAAATCTGTAATTAGTAAAATTATTTTATTGGCTTGAATATCGATGCCGATTATATAGAATTTTTTTTCATTTAATCTTAAAAGCTTCTTTCTCTTCGTATCTTTTATATTTTCTCTTCCACTCTCTATAATAATATCCTCAGACATAAGCTCTTTTGTCAGCTCTGTAATTGTGGCCAGCCGGATATCTGTCAATTCTTGGATGGTTGTCCTGGATATCAATTTAAAATGGTTGATAATATTAAGTATTATCTTTTTTTTCATGCTCTTTTCACTTATATTCATTTCGCTCCCTGTGCTTTTATTGCTTGTATTTAAAATAATTAAGAATTGTTAGAAGTAAAATTTTTGTCACTGTTACAGCATCGGAAACCGACACTCTTTCAAGATCTGCATGGGCATATTTAAATCCCACACCAAAACCTACAGTGGGAATGCCTCCGACTACCACAATTTTATCGACATCAGTGACCACTGTGCTCCCTCCATAACTTACTGCGCAATTTTTTATTTTTACAAATGCATCTGATAAAGATTTAACAATTTCCATATCTTTATCAATATTGTATCCAAGCCCAAGTCTGTCAATTTTTAGCTTAATATTAATTTCATCTGTATTATTTAATTTACCAATTATTTCATTTAGCT
The DNA here is from genome assembly GCA_023380915.1 of Actinomycetota bacterium. The sequence continues at coordinate 9,177 of JAMCSM010000202.1, forward strand.
CTTTTTCGATATCATTATAATTTTTATCGGGACCAAAACGAACCGTACCGGTAATAGTGCAGTCTTTCGGCAGGCGGTTATAAAAATCACCACTGTGTATCATTCCCATAAATAACGTCTGGCTGCCTAAATATTCATACTTTTTTTTGGCCCAGTATTCATTACGCTCATTAAAAAGATTCAGTAAATTATTGGCAATGATAATAGGATTAAGCAGGTTTTGTCCGCTGGTTTCATGAATTGATTCACCGGATGTTTGAATTTTTATCTGATACAGGCATAATCCCTTCCCTGTTATATTAATGTAATCATCAGGGCCTTCAAGTACTATTGCTGCATCACCGAATATTTTATCCTTAAGCATTTTTAACAGGCCCTCACATTTTCCAACCGGAGCCTCGTGAAATGAATGAGTGGCCAGTAATAGTTCTCCATTGAATTTTACTTCATTTTCAACAAGAATTCTTGCCGTTTCGGCCATCGCAGCTATACCGAATTTCATATCCGCAGACCCCCGGCCATATACCATATCATCCTTAATGTAAGGTTCAGGATGCCCCATCCGGGAAATCGTATCAATATGACCCAGCATGGTAAGCCTGGGACCAGCAAGTCCTCCCCTGATCAATGAAGTAACATTTGGAGCATTGGGCATTGTTGTATCCATTTGTGTATCAAGGCCCAATTTAATCAAATAATCCGCTAAAAATTTTGATGCTTTAAAGCTTTCCCCTGTCGGGCTAGGAATACAAACCAGATCCACTATTAAGTTTTTAAGCCTTTCCGCATCTACATAAGCAATTAATTTATCAGCAGATATATTCATTTAACATCACTTTCTCCAGGTATAACCTTTTTTAGATTATCCTTCTTTCAGGCCAGTCATACTTAACCCTTTGACAAAAAACCTCTGGAAAAATGCATAAACAATCAGGACCGGAGTTATAACTATAGTTGCCGCAGCCATCGATGGACCGGCAATCGCACCGCCTTCTGCCATAGAAAAATAACCGAATATTATTGGCAAAGTTTTCATCTCATTACTGTTAATTACAACAAGAGGCCACAGCAGTTCATCCCAGCTCCATAGAAATGTTAAAATTGCAACAACCGATAGTGCCGGTTTGGTAAGGGGCAGAATCACTTTATAATAGATTTTAAAATCCGAAGCTCCATCTATCCTGGCTGCTTCTATAATCTCTGTTGGAATACCATATATAAACTGCCTCATTAAAAAAACCCCAAATGCCGACATTAAAAATGGAAACATAACTCCAAAATATGTGTTGACCAAGTGCAACTTAGATATCATTATATAAAGCGGAATCAATACTATCTGCGATGGAATCATTACGCTCCCAAGAACAATAAAAAATAGTAAATCCCTTCCCCAAAAACGCAGCTTGGCAAACATAAAACCTGCTGCGCTTGAAGTAAAAATTACAGATACGGTAACCACAACAGCTATAACAGTGCTGTTGAAATAAGCACGGTTCAAAGACAATGTCTGGATAACCCTTATATAATTATCAAGTGTCCAGTTCTCAGAAAAAAGTTTAAAACCCACACTTATAATCTCTAAATTGGGTTTAAAAGATGAAATAATCATCCACAAAAAAGGAAATACCATAAAAAAACTGCCAATTATTAAAATAATATTGATAATGGTTTTTGAAAATATTCTTTTAAAAATATAAGAATTATTAATTTTTATTTGTCCTTTCATAATATTCTTCAATTTTAATAATCCGATTTTTGACTAAAAGCCTTGATTTCCAGAATCACAAGGCCAAAAAGAAATAGAAAAATAATCATTGAGATTGCCGCCCCAGTACCGAATTTTGTTGAATAGAACGCTTCCTGGTACATTTGGACCACCAATACTTTTGTTGAATTGGCAGGACCACCCGGAGGGTTTCCTGTCATCATATAAACCTGAGAAAAAGTCCTGATAGCGTTTATTGAATATACAGCAGATAGAAAAATAATCTGAGGTCTGAGCAATGGTATGGTAATTTTTAAAAATTGCCATATGGATGATGCACCATCTATCCTTGCTGCCTCGTAAAAAGTCTCAGGAATCTCTTCCATTCCTGAAAGCAGTACTATAGTTCTCAGTCCGGTATCTTTCCATATATCCATTATTATTATACAGAGTAAAGCGATCTTGGGATCGCTTA
>JAMCSM010000203.1 GCA_023380915.1 Actinomycetota bacterium
CCGATCTCAGGGGGGGGGTGTAAACCCATGCACCAGAAATAAGCCAGGGACTTACAAATATATTTGAAGAATAACTCCATGTAATATCCCAAGTTGAATTTTGTAGAGATTGAGCATTTGCGTCAGGGTCTACAAAAACAGAGTGTTCTGCCACTTGAGGATTAGAGTTGTAATTATAGGGTTGTCTTCGGATAACATCTGATGTTGGAAACCCATAAATTATCTGAAATAATGGTATATACCAACGGTTATATTCCACGCCCGACGGATAATAACCATTATAGTCATTTTGATATATAGCCAGAGCAACTCCTATTTGATGTAAATTATTCATATCTACTGTACTTCTTGCATCTTCCCGTGCCTTTGCCAATGCTGGTAGTAACATTGCTGCAAGGATCGCTATGATGGCTATTACCACCAGTAATTCTATTAAGGTGAAGCCCGTTTTTCCTCTATTTCCATCAAAAATATTGGCGTCTTTCTTTATTTTATTTCGCATTTTTTGTTCCTCCTTTTCAGTATTACTGCCGATTGTTTCTTCTTTCCGCCATAAGAATTGGCGGATGCTTCGTTTTCCACCACACTTCTTGTTGGACTGTCGCACTTCGCACATTTCTTTCATCTTTTGTTCACCCCCTTTCACGCTTTTTTTTATTCCCTTAATTACTTATACTTAAAAATTTTATCGTTGTCAATATTATTAAAAATTTTTATATCTTCTTTGTACTGTCTCTTATTATTAATTCTGTTTTTAAAAGGATTGTTTCTTTTTCTTTTTTATTGTTTTCTTCTATTTTTTTACATAATAATAGCGCAGATTGTTTCCCTATATCATACATCGGTTGTTTTACTGTTGTTAATTGAGGGTCCACTATTCTTGCTTCAGGAAGGTCTGCAAATCCAATAATAGAGATATTATCAGGGATTTTCTTTCCAGTATTTTTTAAATATCTTATCGCTCCTATTGCCAGGTCATCTGTCCCACAAAAAATTGCTGTTATATCAGGGGATTTTTTTATCAGTTCTTTAGCCTTTGCCATACCTGTTTCAAGCATATTCAAATAACTGCCTTCTGCAATATATCCTTTTTCAAATTTTATTTTATTTTCAATCAGCGCTTCTTCATATCCTTCAAACCTTTCCCTGCCTGTGTATGAACTTAGTGGACCTGTTATCATACCTATTTTCCTGTGGCCTAAACCTATAAGATGGTTTATTGCCTGTTTTGCTCCGTTTTTATCTTCAACCCCCACAAAATCACAACTAATAAAAGGATATTTTCTATGCCATCTATAATACCCGGATAAAAGGAAAAACTTATATCTGAAATCAAAACTCCTATCATATATGTTCTTCCTGTTTTTAAACTGCTTGCTATTAGATTTTTCTTATATCCAAGTTGTTCGGCAATAAGTTTTACTCTTTCTGTTGTTTTTGTTATCCTTTTGTTCTTTCCCCGTAATATTCTTGATACTGTCACAGGAGAAACATTTGCCAATTTTGCTATTGTTTTTACATTTATATCTTTTTTCATGTTTGTTTTATTATATCTTTAATATTTTAAAATCAAATATATATCGTTGTCAAATTTTTAAATTGTGCTATAATTTTTTTATTCCATTCAACAGTGGGTAATTTTTTCAGGGATAAAAAATAAAAAGGCTTCATCAAAACAAAAAGAGAATCTAAAAGAAACAAGAGAAAATAGAAGAATCTTATTATTTTATTGCTATGAAACACCATTTAGTCAGGTTTTTCAATAAAGAGTATTACCTGGTCAGATATAGAATGCAAGATTATACATATTTTATGCATTTTTTACCATTTACAATTTTATTCTATACAGTTAATATCTATTCTATAACAATTACAAAATAGGAGGCAAAAAATGTATAGAATAGGGAAAGAGGAAATTGAAGAAATAAAAAAAGTTATAGAAAGCAAAACATTATTTCGCGTAGGAGACCCCAAAAGAGGACATCAACAGGAAGTAGATAGGTTTGAAAAAGAATGGTCAGAAAAAATAGGAATCAGGTATACTCTTTGTATGGCTGGTGGAGGAACAGCTGCTTTAATTTGTGCTCTTGTGGGATTAGAGATTGGACCGGGTGATGAGGTAATTGTTCCGGGATATACTTTTATGGCAACAGCTTTATCTGTACTTGCAGTAGGAGCAATTCCTGTAATTGCTGAAATAGATGAATCCTTAACAATAGACCCGATTGATGTTGAGAAAAAAATCACCTCAAATACAAAAGCAGTTATTCCTGTTCATATGCTCGGATTGCCTTCTGATATGGAAAAGATTAATCATATAGCCCAAAAATATAATTTAAAAGTATTGGAAGACTCCTGTCAGGCAGATGGAGGAAGTTATAAAGATAAAAGACTTGGAAGCTGGGGAGATGTGGGAGCATTTAGTTTTAATGACTTTAAAATACTTACCTGTGGAGAAGGTGGCGCTATTGTAACAAATGATACTAAAATTTATGAAAGAGCATTGGTATATCATGATGGAGGAGCAAATTTTAGACCATACGCAAAAGAACTATCCATTCCTGTTTTTGCAGGACTTCAGTTCAGAGCGAGTGAAATAATGGGAGCAATTTTAAGAATACAGATTCAAAGATTAGAGGGGATATTATCAGATTTAAGAAGAATAAAGCATACTTTCTTAAATGAACTTTCTGGCAAACCAGGAGTAAAATTTGCAAAATCCAATGATATTGATGGAGATTGCGGTGTGGCTGTAGCATTCCAGTTTGATGATGAAAAACAAGCAAGAAGGTTTTCAACATCAGAAGGTGTTAATGCATGGTTGCCAATAGATTCAGGAAAACATTTATATTTTAATTGGGACCCTATTTTGGAAAAAAGAATTGGACCAAATCCTGCATTAAATCCTTTTTATCTGCCACAGAATAAAAACCTAAGGACAGATTATACAAAAGATATGTGTCCAAAAATTACAGATATTACAGGCAGAACAGTTATTGTAAGCCTAAGTCCTGATTGGACAGACCAACAGGTTAAAGATAAAATTTCAGATTGTAAAAAAGCATTAGGAATATAAAATGAAATTTTTTGATTCCAATATATATATTGGACAACCAACGGTTCCAAAAGGGAAGTCTATAAAAACTGCAGAAGAGTTAATCAAAGAAATGGATAAACACAACATAGAAAAATCCCTTGTCTGGCATATTGCCCAGCGTGATGTTTTTCCTGAATTAGGCAATACTCTTTTAAGTGAGGCAATTTTTCAAGAAGAGGCCATGTGT
>JAMCSM010000204.1 GCA_023380915.1 Actinomycetota bacterium
TAGGTTTCTATGTATTTATCAATTTTAGGTAAATCCTTGAAGCTACAATATCTTCGCCACAAACTATAGTAAACATTTTTATATGATATAATTGTTATTGTATTAAATCAATATAGATAAATATGGCACCATTACCAAAACGTAAACATTCAACTCGCAGAAAAGGAAAAAGATTGGCCAGTAAGCTTTATACTTTTCAGAAACTGGTTGTTTGTCCGAACTGTCACAAAAAAAAGCTAGCACACAGTCTTTGCAAATATTGCGGTAAATAAAAATAATAATTACTTATTCTGTGCTTAAATTGAAAATAAGTATATTCAAGCCAAAATTTATATAGTCCCTTTTCTTGGGACTTTCAAACTCTAAAAATGGACTCACGTCATCTTCAACGTATTAAAATCGTACAAAATCTTTTTGCCCACTGTTTTAAAGTTCTACAAAATAATTTGCCTTATCCTGATGATAAAAAAACGAACGCTATCCTGAAGAAATTACCTAAAATTGATAAATACATAGAAACCTATGCGCCACGATATCCTTTGGCTAATATTTCTAAGACGGATCTTTCTATTTTAAGGCTAAGCATTTATGAACTTTTATATGAAAAACGTTTGCCTACAAAAGTTGTGATAAATGAAGCAATTGAACTAGCTAAAGATATGTCCGGTGAAAAATCTTACGCTTTTATCAATGCAGTATTAGGTAAATTATTAATAAAAGATAATGAAACCCCTAAATCATCTTGAAAAAAAAATTGGTATTATCTTTCAAAATAAGAAAATATTGCAAAATATTTTTATACATAGATCTTATTTAAATGAGCACAAAAAAACGTCACTGATTTCAAATGAAAAGCTTGAATTTTTAGGAGACAGTGTATTATCGCTTGTAACTTCAGTATATTTATATAAAAATTATCCTTTTTTGGAAGAAGGCGATTATACCGAGATCAAAGCTGCAATAGTAAGGACTGAAAGTCTGGCCGAGGCAGCTCAAAAACTTGAACTGGGTGACTATTTATATCTTTCCAAGGGTCAAGATAAGGAGATGGGCAGGACAAACAAAAATATACTGGCAGATTGTTTTGAAGCTTTAATTGCTGGTATATTTATCGATATCAACTTTGAGAAGGCATACGAATTTGTATTAAATTATCTTTTTAAGGAAAAATTAGAATTTATCGTAAAAAACAAATTATACCTATCTCCCAAAAGTCGTCTTCAGGAGGTAACTCAAGCCAAATATAAAATAATACCGAAATATGAGGTAATGGAAGAAAACGGACCGGAACACAATCGTATATTTAAAGTAGGTGTCAAAATCAACCATAAACTTATAGGTACAGCAGAAGGTCGCTCCAAAAAAGAAGCGGAAGAAAAAGCGGCAAAAATAGCCCTGAATATCATAAAATAACTGATATAATATAAGCTTAAGTTATTTTGAATATATGCCAGCCACAATTAGACTAATGAGAATAGGTAAAAAAAATCAGCCGAGTTATAGAATCATAGTCATAGATAAGAGAAAAAAACGCAATGGAACCTATATTGAACAAATTGGATTTTATAATCCGCTGACAAACCCTGCTTCGCTCCAATTGGATGAAAAAAAAGTAGAAGACTGGATAAATAAAGGAGCTTTAGTATCGGATGGATTAAACAAATTGCTTGCAAAAAATAAACTGCTTAGATCAAAAAGGATTTGATTTTACCGGATAATTCATAATCTCGCTTTCATTCGATTTCACCTCAAGTTTTACCTTTTGCATTATCTTTTCAATTAATTTTTTATCTGCGTTCGAGAATGGTTTCAATGCCTGATCACTCGGACCCTTTCCGCTATAGAAATTTAAGGCTAATGTCGTACCTGAAAAAGAACCCTGCTGATAATCAATATTATCAATTGTGATTAACCTACCGCCTCCAAAATTATAATTTTCCAGAAAGGTGACAAAGGAATTAATATCTCCCTGACCTGATATCGAGATAGATAATTTACCCGGATTAGAATTGGCGATAGATATTGTATATGACGTAATTATAAAATTTGTTTGCTCTGATAGTTTCTCCAAAGCAACAATTATTGAAAAAAAGTCTTCTTCGTTTGGTACAAGTTGAGCTAATATTGCATTTGCCTGATCGAGATCTATCTCATTTTTTAGCACCTGGTCCTTATATTCAATTAGTGATTTTTTACTTTCTAAATCACTTAAATCTCTATTGAGAGATTCTATATTATCGATACCGGTTTTATACTGTCTGGTAAAGAAATAGATGCTTAAGAGGTAACATATTACTAATATCGCTAAGGTAACCAAATAGATTAAATTGTTTTTAATTATCCTTTTTATTTGATAATCCAGTTTAAGGTTCATTTAAGTTTATAAATACGCCGCTCAATTGTAACTTATAAGAACTTTGTGTATTGATTTTTTGATTATAGGCGCTGAAATTACTAAGTACCAGTTTATTAAAGTTCTTTAAAAACGAATCTCCTTCGGCAAATTTCAAAAAAGATAAAAATGCCTTGTAGTCGGTAAAGCTCACCGTGAAATTGACTGTCCTCGATTTATCGACTGAGACCGAATCAAGATTGGCAGCGGGAGTAGAGGACTTCAAACTATCTTTTAGTAGATTGTAATATGGCAGGAAATTTACATCTTGCTCAAGGATATCTGAGAGTTGTTTTTCTTTATTTTGAAAAACTGTAAATTTAGCTTCCGTTTGCTTATTTTGCAACAAAAATTCCATATAACTCTTTTTTTGATTATTGAGAGTGTCAATGTCTTTTTTCTGCTTATTCAAAAATACAAGGAAGGTAAAGTAAGTAACGACAAACAAAATAAGCATAAGTACGATCACTACTTTAACCTTAGCCAATTTTTTCTCCAGGTTTAGGTATTTAGATTGTCTGACCAGTAAATTAATTCCTTTTTTCATTATTTTACAGGCTTCCGCCAATTACAGGCACAAATGAAGGCAATTCTTTTATTAACGAATCTATCATGCTTGATTTCCTAATATAAGGCTGTAAATCAATAGTGGCTGTTTTTACAGTCGTTAAGCTTTCGATTTTTTTATCTAATTGATTGATTTCTCCAGATTGATTGAAAATTAGAATCTCAGATATTTTTGCGTTGCCAAACTTTTGATTTACGGATGTGGCAAATTTTTGTATTTCATCGGATAAGGCAGATGCAGTAGGCGTCAGAATCTGATCTAGATCAACATTTGCTGCTTTGGTTAGCCCAATATTTTTTAACATATCTTTAGCCCGAGGTAAATCGATATTTACATCAGCCTGAGCTTCACGTAAAAAAATAGATAAACCTATTTTAAAATTGTGACAATCCAGAAGATTGTTTTTTTCATGACTAAAATAATAAAGTGAAGACGCAGAATAGCCAAAATTAAGTAAAATCGTACCGGTTGAATCTGCTGTATTTTTTTTATAATAATTTGTCAAAAGTCTACCTGTCGCGCTAAGTTCATTTTCTATCGACTCAGGATTAATGCCCGCCGACTCAATAGTTCTTTCGATCTTTTCAACCAAATTTTGTGGAGAGGCGATGATTAGTACTAAAAGCTTGTTTCTATTTTTATCCTCAAGCAGGATTTCCAGATCAAGGGATGTTTCTTCAATTGGCATTGGTATAAACTGGTCAGCTTGATATCTGATCGCTGACAAGAGCTCCTTTTCTTTAAGACGTGGCATTTCAACAATCTGCGAATAAGTAAACGCATCGGGAACAACAACGTTTACAGGCTTATTTTCCAGTTTTAAGTTTAAGACAATTTTTTTTATTACCGAGGAGACTTCTTCAATCATTTTATCATTGTCGAGTTCATAGAATGGTGCGATGTTATTTTGCCGTCCCAAACCGACAATATCGATTTGCCCTCTGTTAATTACTGACTTAGCGATCTTAAGCGAATTTTCGCCTAAATGAATACAAAAATTATCTGCCATATATATTAATATGATAAAAAGTTTGCTCGAAGTCAAGTGGATACAAAATATTACTCAGTTGGATAATTTCGCATTTTGATAAAAGTCTCGTAATTAAGAGAAATATTTTGTTCAGGCTGTGGAGCATTACATGTCCCTGATGTTTCATTAATGTAACATATAGTAAAGCCGGCGTAAATAATCGGCGCTGAATATTGTCCTGCTTTTGTACAAGAAAAATTGATCGGCATAGGTGTGATTGCTACTTTTGCATTATTCAATTGACCTGTATTAAAACTTAAGGTAGGTGCAGGATTTGGAGCGGAGGATTTTGATACGCTTACATTGCCTAAGTTATAGGTAAACTGAAAAGAGTTGCCGTATTTATCATAAAATGTATCAACAGGGGTTGGAGTAGGAGTAATAGAATAATTTTGCGGGCTGCAGACGGCCGATCCAGCATTGGTGACAGTATATGCATAATCACGGATATCAGTCTCCATGATATTTAAGATCTGATCTCCTTGTCTTTTAACTTCAGTCAAGGCATAAATCCGGTACTGCTGCCTAATAATGACAAACAAGATGGCAAATAAAGCAGGAAGTAGTAGACTGATAATCCCTACTACTACAACTGTTTCAATAAAAGTAAATGCCGAATTATTTTTTTTAATATTGTTCTTGTACGTCATACTCTGTCGTCAATGGAATAGCATAGCTTGTGTTTAAATCACTCCAACTAACGGTGATATTTGCCGTAACTTTAGTATTGGTTGCATCTGATATTAATGTTACCTGTCTTTTAAAAATTGGCGGATTTAACCCAAAGGAATTGCAATTGCCAAATGAATTTTGACCAACAACACTAGGACATCCGCTCGTACCTGGCCAGCATAAAATTGATTGATTTTGGGCATTTAACCAATCAAAACAATATTTAGTCCCGGGAGTAGAAGAAGCGAAACTTATAAAATAACTCCAATCATTTTCTTTTTGAGCGTTAAGCCATTCTGAAAGTTCTTCTCCATAGTGAGTAGCTATGATTTTATGTTCGTTATATTTCATATTTCTTAAGGCTGATATTGTCACCGATATAGCTATCACAAAAACAAGACTCAAAATAGAGATAAAAACTAGGACTTCAACTAAGGAAAATGCTTTCTTATGTAACATAATCATGGACAAGTTACATTGTTAACATATTGACTACCATTTGTGATTACCCCAGTAGATGAGACAGAAATGTCTACACACCTTGGAGGATTAATATTAGTATTTTTAAACTGAATTACGTATGGAGCAGGGGAAAATGTACTTCCTTTTGATAATATTAAAAATCTTACCCCGGTCGTGGCTCCGCTTGGCGACATCAAAATACCAGAATAATCTTTTGAAATATCAAATGAATTTATTGGTTTTAAATAATCAGTGTCTCCTGGAGGTACGCCAGTGTGACAGACAGTAAATAACTCGTATAAGGTTTGTGAAATATTCTGGACATAATAACCGACGATTGTGTCTCCAACCGCAGTGGTACATATGGAGGTCGTATCATCAGGAGAGTCTGCTTTACTTTTTGCCAGTTGTAGAACGTCTACGAATTTTTTTGCTACTCGATCTAGGTTCTGTTGCTGCGTATAACTATTGTAAAAAGCCAAAGTTAGACCAGAGAAAACAGCAACTATCGAAACTACTATAAGAATCTCTATGAAAGTAAAAGATTTGTTATTTTGATATAGCATTTCATTTTTTATGGATATGTCTGGCCGTAAGGACCCACACAATAATTACAATTTGTTGATGCTCCACAACCATTGGCAGCACAACTTCCGGATCCGGTTTCTAAGGCAGATCCGACAGTATAAGTGGAACCTAACGAATTATCGCAATAATAGTTTTGAGTTGATTTAGGATCAGACGGTGTCTTTGGTAAATATGGAGAAATTGTTGGTTGGATATTTGTGCAATTACCTGGGGCTACGCTCGGATAAAGGCCGTTAACGCTTCTATACATCTCTTCTGCCGCTCTAATCTGCTCAAGATCAGCTTTTCTTTTAGCGTCTCTTGAATTTTTAAGCACAGAGGAATATGACACAACTCCTATCGTAACCAAAAGCCCGATGATTGAAATCGCCACTAAAAGTTCAAGTAATGTAAATGCTTTTTTCATATAATTATTGTTGATTGGTAACGCAAATCGTCGGCTGAGGATTTGTACTTGATTCCGCTTCCATTTGATTTGAACAAATGGTAAAACTGGAATTTGTGCAACTACTACCTGGCGATGTACAAGAATACGAGGTCCCGTTTGGATCTTTAGGAATATTTTGCATATAAACGATTGCTGGAGATGCACAAGAAATAGATGCTCCAGCTGCAGCTAATGTTGGATAGACATTTCCACATGTGGCATAATACTGTTCAAGAGCGTTTTGAATCGCATGAAGATCCCCTTTTCTTTTTGCATCTCTGCCTCTTTTTAAAGAAGTAGTAAGATTCCCTGCTACAAAAGCAAGCATTATAGCTAATACACTTATAACAATTAGAAGTTCTACCAAAGTCAATCCTTTTTTCATACC
>JAMCSM010000205.1 GCA_023380915.1 Actinomycetota bacterium
ATAATGTCTTTTTGTGTTAAATTTAAGATTTGCGCAGCTTCTTTATTAAATAAAATCAGTTTTCCTTTTTCATCTACAGCTAGTATACCTTCTTTCACATTTTCAAGTATGGTTTCTTTTTCTTTTAAAATCCAAGCAATTTCCTTTGGTTCTAAACCAAAGATAGCTTTTTTTATATTTGTGGCTAAAAAAGTTGCACTAATCACCCCTAAAATTAAACCTACTATAACAAAGGGAATAAATCTTTCAATTTTTGAATATATTTCATGATCAATTATATCAATAGAACTTCCGACAGAAACAGCTCCGATTTGTTTACCATTACTTAAAATAGGAATGAATACACGAAGGGAAGTACCAAGGCTTCCTTTAGACGTTGAAGCATATTGCTCACCCTTTGTTAAAACCCTAACTTCATCTCCACCTTCAAATTTTTCTCCAATTTTTTCTTTGTTTGGATGAGTAAGCCTTATTCCTGACATGTCCATTATTACAATAAAATCTACCCCAGTTTTTAATCTTATATTTTCAATTTCGGTGTAAAAGTTTTGTCTTAAATCATCTGAACGTCCTACTAAATAATTTTTTACTAAATAATCTTCTGAAACAGAATGAGCAATATTGAAGAGATTGTCTTCTAATTGATTGGTTAGTAACGTTTTCATTTGGATGAAAGAAAGTATAGATATACTTCCGATAGTTAATACCAAAATTGCTATAACGAAAGATATAATTTTTGTTTTTAATTTCATAAGTTTTCTCCAGTAAACCTTAATTTTTCAATAATTATATCACAATATACTTTTAAAAATATATAAGTTAAAAAAATCACAAAGAATTCTTAAAGAACAAAATCTAATTTAAAAAGAACAAAACTCAATTTAAATTTACAGATTATTTTAATATTTTAAACAGACTGATACTATTAAAACATAGAAAACGTTTTGAAAAAATTAAATTAATTTTATATAGAGGAGATGGCAAAATGAATTATTTTGAAGAAAGTTTAAAATTACATGAAATGAAAACTGGAAAGATTGAAGTAATCTCAAAAGTTAAGGTTGAAACAAAAGAGGATTTAAGTCTAGCATATACACCAGGGGTTGCAGAACCTTGCAGAAAAATTCATGAAGATGAAGAAAACGTATTTAAATATACGTCAAAAGGAAATATCGTTGCAGTAGTTACAGATGGAACAGCAGTACTTGGTTTAGGTGATATTGGACCCAAAGCGGGATTACCTGTTATGGAAGGAAAGGCTATATTATTTAAAGAATTTGCAAATGTAGAGGCTTTCCCAATATGTTTAGATACTAAGGATGTTGATGAAATCGTAAACGCAATTAGATTAATATCACCTGGTTTTGGTGGAATTAATTTAGAAGATATAGCTGCTCCAAGATGTTTTGAAATTGAGGCAAAGCTAAAAAAATTAATTGATATTCCAGTGTTTCATGATGATCAACACGGAACAGCGATAGTTGTACTAGCTGGTTTAATTAATGCTGTTAAAGTAATAGGCAAAAAACTTGAAGACTTAAAGGTTGTTGTTAATGGCGCAGGGGCAGCAGGAACAGCTATCACAAAGCTTTTACTTTCATCAGGTATTAAAAATTTAATTGCTTGTGACAAAGTAGGAATACTTTATAAAGGAATGGAAAATTTAGATGCTTCAAAAGCTGCACTTGCAGAAATAACAAACCCTGAGAATAAAAAAGGTAGTTTAAAAGATGCTTTAGTGGGTGCAGATGTATTTATTGGAGTTTCAGCACCAGCACCAACATCATCTTTATTTGTTCAGTCAATGAATAAGGACTCAATAATATTTGCAATGGCAAATCCAACACCAGAAATAATGCCAGAAGAAGCAAAAGAAGCTGGAGCAAGAATAATTGGTACAGGCCGTTCGGATTTTTCAAATCAAATTAATAATGTGCTAGCTTTCCCAGGAATATTTAGAGGTGCATTAGATGTTAGAGCAAAGGAAATCAATGAAGAAATGAAATTAGCAGCAGCTCATGCTATTGCAAATTATATAAAAGAAGAAGATTTAAATGAAGAGAATGTAATACCAAGTGCATTGGACAAAGGGGTAGCTAAAGTTGTTGCTGAAGCTATAGCGAAAGCTGCAAGAGAAACTGGGGTAGCAAAAAAATAACTTGATTTATAAGGGGGAAAAATTATGCAAGTTCCAATTTTAAAAACTATGAAAAGATTTCCAGGTGGATTTATGGTTCTTCCGCTGATTATAGGGGCAATAATTAACACATTCTTCCCACATGCATTGACAATAGGAGGATTTACTGAAGAATTATTTAAAAAAGGTGCACAACCATTAATTGGCTTGTTTCTATGTTGCATGGGTTCTCAAATTTCTTTTAAAGAAGCTGGTGCACCACTTAAAAAAGGTTTCATTTCCTTAAGCTTTAAATTTGTTATTGGTGCAATCATTGCAATAGTTGTAGGCAAAGTATTTGGAGTTGCTGGATTATTCGGAATAACTCCAATGGTTTGGATGTCAGCTTTTTCAAGTGTTAATACTGGTCTTTATGTAGCATTAGCAGATCAATA
>JAMCSM010000206.1 GCA_023380915.1 Actinomycetota bacterium
TTTCATTCTAGCCTTATTTTTCACCTGAAACTGCAGATTATCTTATTTCTAAAGAGATAAAAGCAGTAGGTGCAGATACACCAACATTAGATGGGCCAGAACAGAATGCAGCTTTTCATAAAAAGATGTTATCGCCTGGTATTGTCATAATTGAAGCATTAGTTAATCTTAAGCAGCTTGTTGGAAAAAGAATGTTTTTTAGTGCACTGCCTCTAAATATCAAAGGTGCAGACGGCAGTCCCGTTAGGGCAGTAGCAGTTGAAATTTAAAATAAAAAAATAAATTTAAAAATAAAGCTAGAATGAAAATTATGGTTGAGATGGAATAAAAAAATGAAGGAAGGTAGGTTAGAAACTCTTAAAACTATTTGATCAATTGCACAAATCTAAAATTTAATTAATTGAAAATAAAAATGTAATTTTTTACATTATAGAAGAAATAATATTTTATAAATAAATTATAAAAAAGGAGCCCGATGTGTCTTTTTTTGGAAAAGAAGTAAGAATGAGGAGACTTTTTAACCAAAAGTCTGGAAAGATACTAGTAATTGCCTTGGATCATGCTATAGGCTGGGGAGTTATTGAAGGTATTAGTAAAATTAATGAGACAATGCAAAAAATAATTACAGCTGAGCCAGATGCCATCACAATGCAAAAAGGAATTATAGATAAATGCTATAGTAATTTTTCTTCTAAAATTCCTTTTATCTTAAAGGCAACTTCATTTGCCCCATTTCATCCAACATATGATGCACAAATAGCTGATATTGAGGAAGCAATTAGGCTGGGGGCAGATGCTATTGCAATTGGTTGTACTGTTTGCGGACCGGAACAGGCGGAACTTCTAAAGCAGTTAGGAAAAATTACAAAAATTGCTGAATCTTATGGTATGCCTACAGTATCTCATATTTACCCTAAAGGCAATCTTATAGAAGAGAAAGATAGATATTTAGAAAAGTATGTTTCTTATGCAGCAAGGGCAGCTGCTGAACTTGGTGTAGATATAGTCAAGACCTTTTATACTGGTGATCCTGAATCATATAGAAAAGTTATCGAGTCATGTCCAGCTAAAGTTGTAGTATCGGGTGGACCTAAGTTGCCTAACTTAAAAGATGTCCTTGTTATGACAAAAGATGCCATGGATATGGGGGCATACGGTGTTACTTATGGAAGAAATGTTTGGCAATCAGCTGACCCTGTAAAAATAGTCAAAGGGTTAAAGATGATTATTCATGAAAATAAAAGCGTGGAAGATGTTATGGAATTTTTAGAAGAAAGTAATTAAAAGGAGACTATTTGTGAAACCAGTAATAGGAATAACAATGAGGGATGCTGCTGGAATTGGGCCTGAGTTGATTCTAATTGCAGGGAAGGATATTGCAGACGAATCCATTTTCAAAAAATCATTAAAAATATGTTCAGAATCAATAAATAAATAAAGGTTTAAAATGGAATATATTAACTTAAGTTTTGAAGAGTTAAAAAAAATAAATCCCAATGATGTTATAATACTACTTCCTGTAGGATCACTGGAAGTTCATGGCCCATATCTGCCATTTGGGTCTGATGTTTACATTGCAGAAGCTTTTTCATTTTTAATCGAGCAAAAGATAAAATCTATTATAATGCCCTCTATATATTACAGCTACTCTGGAGTGACAAAAGAAATACATGGAAGCATCAGTATCGATATAGTTGCTGTTTCCAACTACTTAGAAAACATACTTACAAATTTGATTGAACTTAAATTTAAAAAAATACTGCTTATTAATATACATAAGGATAATGATTCATTAATAAAACTGTCTATTTCCAAAATTTTTGATAAGACAAATATTCCGGTTATGTATATTAATCCTTATGAAAATTTTTCAAAGCATAACAGTGTTATTTTCAGTAAAAGAAGTAATTCCTATAAGGAAACATCATTGATACTTGCAAGTTTAAAAATACTTGGTAAGCAATTGGAAATAAAAAAAGTAGATTATAAAAAATCTGGTTATGAAAAACCAATTTTTATTCAGAAACTTCGAAATGTTGGCTACATAAGGTTTGATTATAAAAATGAATTTGAACACCTAAGCCCGGAGGATGGGGTATCTATTGATGAAGGTATGAAATATATGGAAGTTGCAAGAGATGAAGTTTTAAAAGAATTAAAATATCTAGATGATTATTTAAATTACCTGAAAAAGAACAGTAAATTATAAAATCAGCTGATTTCTAAGTAGCCTGATTAATATATTTATATCATATCTTTTGGTTGCAAAAATTATTAAGCACAAATGTAAAAGAAATATCTTACGGGTGATATAAATTGAGTTTAATGGGTATTGATGTAGGTACAACAGGATCTAAAGTAGTGGTATTCAGCAAATCAGGGCAAGTAATTGCACACGAATACCAGGAATATTCTTTGATTCACCCCGAACAAGGATGGATGGAGCTTGATGCTGAATCCATCTGGGTGATTATAAAAAAATTGATAATAAAAGCTACTGCCAATGTTAAGAAAGATTCTGTTAAAGCTTTCAGCATTTCATGCCAGGGAGAAGCAGTTATCCCTGTAGATAAAGGTGGAAACAGCCTTTACAATGCTATAGTTACATTTGATGCAAGGACATCTGAACAGTACGAATTCTGGCTTAATAATTTTGGCAAAGAAAAAGTTTTTGAAATAACAGGAATGCCTCTTCATCCTATGTATAGTATTAACAAGATAATGTGGGTTAAGAAAAACTTACCCGATATATTTAAGAGAGCAAATAAGTTTTTATGTTTTGAGGATTTCATATTTTTTAAGTTTGGACTGGCACCAACAATAAGCTACTGCCTTGCTTCAAGAACCATGGCTTTTGATGTCATAAAAAAAGTTTGGTCGGAAGAAATTTTAAGGACAGCACAAATAAGTTCAGATTATTTTTCAAATCCCATACCTTCAGGAGAAGTAATTGGTGAGATTAATACCAAAATAGCCAAAGAAGTAGGACTCGCCGGCAATGTGGTTGGTGTTGCTGGAGGGCATGACCAGGGTTGCGGTGCATTTGGTTCAGGAATTATTGCCGAAGGAATGGCGATTAATGCCTGTGGTACATCTGATGTTATATGCACTATTTTTAATAAGCCAAAATTAAATAAAAAGATGCTTGAAAATAATTATCCCTGTTATCCATATGTGATGAAAGATAAATATATGACGATAACATTTAATCTAACAGGAGGTCTGCTTCTCAGGTGGTACAGGGATACATTCTGCTATGAGGAGAAACTAATGGCAGAAAAAGAAAATAAAAGCACATATAAGATAATAGATGATGGCATCTATAATAAACCCGTAAATGTTTTTATACTTCCTCATTTTGTAGGGAGCGGAACACCATATCTTGATTCAGATTCAAAGGGTCTTATTATAGGTCTTGATTTAGAGACAGGAAAATCAAAGTTATCAAGAGCAATCCTTGAAAGCAATGTATATGATCTTATGTTTAACCTGGAAAAACTCCAACTTTGTGGCATTGTTGTAAATGAAATAATTGCAATAGGTGGTGGTGCAGTATCAAAAAAATGGTTGAAAATAAAATCAGATATATTAAACAAGGAAATTACTACTTTAAAAAACCATGAAGCTGCAAGCCTAGGGGCTGCTTTACTTGCAGGGCTAGCTATTGGCAAGTATTCTTCTTATAAAGATGCTGTAGAAAGTACCATAGAAAGGAATAAATATATCAAACCTGATAAAAAAATCTATGGGGCTTATAAGGAAAGATATTTAATTTATAAAGATTTATATGAAAGTAATAAGGCAATTCTTCATAGGATAAGTAATTTAAGGTGAATTTGAAAGGAGATAAGAAAATGGAAAAACTACCATGGAATATATCAGCCGGGGTTTGGTTTATAGAAAGCACTGGTGGTGATAGGTTCACATCCAAGTTTAAAGAAGGTATAGGTATTAAGGAAAGAATAAAACTTCTGGGTGATTCAAATCTAGTAAATGGAATCGAGATACATTACCCTTATGAAGTGACAGAGAAATCCTTTGACGAGATAAGAAATGTAGCTAAAGATTATAATTTAAAAATATTGACTGTTATCCCGGGACTTTTTAATGAAATGGAATTTAAAAATGGGTCACTTAGCTCTCCCAATGAAAAAACGAGGAAAAAAGCAATAGATAGGATTATAACTTCAATAAAAATGAATGAGGAATTAAAAAAGAGTGAAGAGGGCGGCGAGTTTGCGATATTCTGGCCGGCTGCTGATGGTACTACCTATCCATTTGACTCAAACCATATTGTAAAAAGAAATTTAATAAGGCAAGGTTTACTGGAAGCTCTAAAAAATACAAATGGAAATCTTGTAATTGAACACAAGCCATCAGATCCGGCAGCAAAAACCTATTTTGGCACCACAAGTGAGGCAATATTGTTAGTAAAATACTTAAGGGATCAAATCAAGAATAATGACAGGATAGGTATAAATCCCGAAATGGCTCACCTTTTAATGGCTGACGCTTCTCTTGGATATGATATAAGCTATTTAATTGAAGAAAAAATGTTGTTTCATACCCACTGGAATACCTGCAGAAGAAGAGGGGCAGATACGGATATGATAGTTGGTACAGATAATTTTTATGAAACGATGGAAGTATTTTACTGGTTGAAAAGATATAACTATGATAAATGGCTAGGGCTGGACCTAATGCCTAAAAATGAAAATAGCATAGAAGCAGTAAGAGTATCAATACAAGCTATGACCTTTATGTATAATAAGATACTTGATATATACGATGAGGTAACTGGATTTATAGATACTGGAAAAGAAGATGTGACTGAGTTGTATAAATATATATTTAAATGACTTCTTAGATTAAATTGATGGGGAAATATCATAATAAATAGCAAGCTTTGGAAATTTGTGGTTATATGATTGCAAGAGAAAGGATAAGAAAAGCAATTGACCATGAGCAGCCGGATAAACTTCCTGTAGATTTTGGCGGTATGCTTGGAACAGGAATAAATGCAAGTGTTGTATATAAGTTGAGGCAGTATTTTGGTTTGGATAGGCCAGAAACTCCAGTAAAAATAATAGAGCCGTTTCAAATGCTTGGGGAAATAAAAGATGATTTGAGAGAAATAATAGGAATTGATACTGTTCCATTGCTTGGAAGTAAAAATTTCTTTGGTTTTGAAAACGATAATTGGAAAGAGTGGCAATTATGGGATGGAACTCCAGTACTGGTGGCTGGAAAGTTTAATACAAAAGTCCAAGATGATGGAAGCATATTTATGTATGCACAAGGTGACACAAATTTTCCACCTGCAGCAAAGATGCCCTTTAAAGGGTATTATTTCGATTTAATTTTAAGACAGGAAAAGATTGATGATTCAAACTTAAAAATTGAAGACAATGTAGAGGAGTTCAGCATTTTCCCGGATGATGAATTAAACTATATAAAAAAACAGGCATTGGATTTGTATAAAAATACCGGTTATTCCATTTTTGCAAGTCTTGTTCAATCTGGCTTTGGTGATCCTGCCTTGGTCCCTGGTCCAACTCTTAAAAATCCTAAAGGCTTAAGAGATCTTGCCGAATGGTATATGTCTTTAATAACCCGGAAAGAATTTGTAAGAAAAATATTTGAAAGGCAATGTGAAATTGCTTTTGAAAATTACAAAAGAATTCATGAACAGGTTGGAGAGTTAATTGATGTTGTTTTTATTACTGGTACAGATTTTGGAAGTCAAAACAGCCTTTTTATTTCTAAAGAATTATATAGGGATTTATTTAAGCCTTTTCATATTAAAATTAATGAATGGATACATAACAATACTGCCTGGAAGACTTTTATACACAGCTGTGGCTCCGTTGAACCCCTAATGAAGGATTTTATAGAGGCAGGCTTTGATGTTTTTAACCCTGTACAGATATCTGCTTATGATATGGATCCTGCTATCTTAAAGAAAAAATATGGCAAAGATATAACTTTTTGGGGCGGAGGGGTAGATACACAAAAAGTACTTCCATTTGGAACGCCGGATGAAGTTAGAAAACATACTAAGAAAATGATTGATATATTTTTTAATGACAGCAGTGGATATATTTTCAATACTGTACATAATATCCAGGCAAATACACCTATAGAAAATGTAGTCTCTATGATAAACGTTATTGGAGAATATAGATAAAATAATCTTAATTTGCAAATATTTGTCATATTTTTAAGGCAATTATAATCTTTAAAACAGGAGAATTTCATTGACTAAAAAACTTGGGGTAGGGATTATAGGCTGCGGTAAGGCTGGACTATATCATTCTTACTGGTATTCAAAAAATGAAAATTGCAGGCTGGTTGGTTTTTATAACAGAACACAAGAGAAAGCAGAAAGGCTGGCAGATAAATACGGCGCCAGGTGTTACAAAGAATGGAAAGAATTGGCTGAGAGCCCAGATGTGGATGTAATAAGTTTATGTACACCGATCAATCAACACTGCGAACAGGCAATTTTTGCATTGAATTTAAAAAAACATGTATTGTGTGAAAAACCAATGGCATCAAATACTGAAGAATGCAAAAAGATGGTAAAGGCTGCTGATAAAAATATTGTAAATTTTGGTGTTTTTTTTAATATGAGATTTCACCCTGTAATAGAGGCTGTAAATAAAATTGTTCCTCATATTGGTAAGATTCTCAGTATCAGTATGAGCTTCCAGTTTAATAGAAAGGAATTAGGCTGGAGAGGAAATCCGGAAATTGGTACTGGTGCACTAATGGAGCTAGGAACCCATGCTGTTGATCTGGCAATACAGTGGGCAGGCAATATTGAAAGAGTATATGGCGAAATAGGCAGATTTAAAAACAACAGTTGCTGTGACGACCATGCTTTTGCATTATGTAAATTTAATAGTGGTTCGCTGGGATGTTTTTATAACAGTTATAATGACCCTAGTTTTTATAGTGAGCAGGTTGAGGGATTGATAGGCCAGATTTTAGGCAAAGAGAATAAAATTTGTTTTCTTTTAAATTCATATGACCCTGACAGAAACAGGGTTTTTACGATAAAAGATAATCTCAAACAAGAGATTGCTTTGAGAAAAGCAAAAGAAAATGATAAAGTTTACCCTGGCCATATGGATAGCTTTGCTATATTAATAAACAATTTTATTAATTCTATATTAGAAAATAAAAAATTTACTCCTTCAGGAATAGATGGTCTTAAAGCAATAGAATTTGTTGAAAAAGCTTATAAAAACAAATTAAAGGATAACAATTGAAAGCTTTACTTTTTACTGATAAGGGAATGTCAAAAATAAGTGAGGTTAAAAAACCGGATATAAATGAATCCGAAATACTGGTGAAAGTAAAATCATGCGCTATTTGCGGAACTGACATCAAGCTGGATAAAGACTCCAGCACAAAGCTTGCAAAAACCGGAATAAAAAACATGCCTTTTCCCAGGATAACGGGTCATGAAATGACAGGAGTCATTGAAGAAAAGGGTGGAAAAGTAAAACTGTTTGAAATTGGCGGAAAGGTCAATGTAGCACCAGTAATTCCGTGCATGAAATGTGATTACTGTAAAATGGGTAAAATGGAAGTTTGTGATAATAAAATCACTTTTGGATTTGACATAGATGGTGGTTTTTCAGAATTTTTAAAAGTACCGGAAATTGCTATTAGTGCAGGGTGTGTCAATAAAATCGGTGACGGTTTAAGCTTTGATGAAGGAACATTCACCGAACCTTTAGCGGTTGTTTTAAATAGTCAGGAAAGATCAAGAGTAGGCAAAGATGATATGGTACTTATTATTGGTGCAGGGCCTATAGGTATACTGCAAATTCAGATAGCTAAATATAACAACGCTAAAAAAGTCATTATTGCTGAGATTTCTGAAGACAGGCTTAATATTGCAAAGAAATTTAATCCTGATGTATTGATTAACACCAAAGAAAATGATCTTGTTGAGGCCGTGCTAAAAGAAACGGATGGCGAGGGAGCAGATGCCGTAATGGTTTGTGCGTCAGTAAAAGCATTATTTGAAAATAGTATTAAAGTTGTAAAAAAACTAGGAAGGATTAATTTTTTCACTGGTCTACCTAAAGAAGATTCAAAAATCATAATTGATGCCAATCTTGTGCACTATAATGAAATTGAAATTACAGGCACTAGCGACTCAACACCGCTTCAAAATAGAACTGCCTTGGATCTTTTAAATTCAAAAAAAATAAGAGTTGATGATTTAATAACTCATAAATTTTCAATAGATAATTACTATGAAGGCTTGCATGTTGCAGCTTCCGGAAAAGCCATGAAAGTGGTAATCAACCTGTAAATAGGAACAGTCTTTATAATTAGATAATTAACATATTAAATTAAAATTAAATTGAGGTGAAAATCTTGGAAGTAAATGCACTGGAATGCACCGGAATAAATGAATTAAAGCTGAAAAAATTTAGAAAGCCCGAACCGCAATACGATTCACTTTTGATGAAAATAAAAACTTGTGGTATTTGTGGCACAGACAGTCATGGCATCGAAGGTAAAAGATCCATTAATTATCCATTTATTCCTGGTCATGAAATAGTGGGGGTTGTTGAATCTTTCGGCAAGGATGCCGTAATGGTTTGTGCGATATTAAATGCTGACACAATAAAGATTGGTGATAGGATAACCATAAACCCGCGCATTGTTTGCGGAAGGTGCTATTACTGCCAGAATTTCCCATTGAACCAGGAGATGTGCATAAATTCCATAACAGCTACTTCAATTGGAAGTAAAAATTACCCGCACTTATTCGGAGGATGGTCCGAATATTTATATGTATTGCCGGGATCGGAAATAATAAAATTGCCTGACAGTCTTTCAGATGAACTGGCAACTTTAATTGAGCCATACTCATGCACTGTAGGTTGTGTAGATAATTATGAAAGGATACATGATTGGAAAGCCGGAGATTCATTTAAAATAAACGATACCGTAGTAGTATATGGCGTGGGTGCAATTGGAATTTTAATTATTGCAGGTTTTTCTTTAGCAGGAGTTGAGGAAATAATAGCAATAGATGCCAGAGATGACAGGCTGCAGCTGGCTAGACAATTTGGTGCAAGACATACTTTAAATATTCTATCAACTACCCGGGACGAAAGAATAAAAAATATTAAAGAAATTACTGAAAATATAGGAGCAGGCGTGGTCGTGGAAGCTTGTGGAGTACCAGAAATTATAAATGAGGAGATTAGCTTATTGAAAAGGGGTGGAATTTTTTTTGAAATAGGCCACTTATTGAATTCAGGAGAAGCAAAAATTGATCCATATATTGTTTGCCGAAATGAAATTAAAATCATTGGCCGATATGCTTATCCCACCAGTCAAATTATGCTGTATGCAGCAAAGATTTTAGAGAAGGAAGATTTACCATATAGAAAACTATTAAAATTTTTTAAACTGGATCAGTACAGAGAAGTTATATTTGATAAAAAAGGTGCAGATGTAATTAAACCGGCATTTAAAATGTATGAGTAGGAATTTTGATAGTATATCAGACCACTTAGATCTTTACGAATTGCTTATTAATGATAAAATTCTTATTTTTTGTGAATTGATTAACATTTTATATCATTTGCAAAACCCCAATATTATTTATGTTATATAATATACATTTTGCGTAAAATGTTAACTATTATAGCATCGGTGAACATGTACTTAATTTGAACAGCTTTTGTTTTATAGATCCTGCCCACTTGATTGCTTTTTCAACCTCGCCACCCAATAATAGCCCTTCTGAAACTTTGACAAAAAATGATTGTGGTTCAATCATAATATCAGCAGAAGCTTTTTTAAGTTCTTTTGATATTTTCTTTGAGGCAAACCAATTCCCTTGAGATCTTGCAAGCTATATTCAGATACAGCTATTAAATTTGCTTCACTTCTAATCCCTTCAAGCAATTGTTTGGGCAATAGTTTTAGTATTGTGATTCCGCACCCCAAGTGTACTACTTTTAACAAATTTTCCGCACCACCTTTGTACCACTAAAGTACAGTTTTTTGCAGGAGCATTGTACCACTTTGGAAATGTTTTTTGCAGCAAGCTTTGTACCACCCAAAACTATATAATTCCTCCTAAAACAAAATTAGGAGGTACAAATAGAAATGGTTTATCGGGAGGTACACATGATTGAAATTAAAGAAATACTTTCAAGGCTTGCAAATGGCCATTCAATTAGATCCATTAGCAGTTGCCTTGGAATTCATAGGGATACAATAAGAAACTATGCTAAACTGGCCGTAGGGCTTGGATTTGACAAGAACAATAAGCAAACCATAACAGATGATCTTGTTTCAAAGGTAAGAGGCTGTCTTTTTAGCACATATAACACAAACAGTGCCTGTCCCAGAAATAGTCTGCTGCTTCCCGTAAAGGACAAGATTGAACAGTATTTAGAACAGGGTCTTAAAGGTTCTAAAATAATAATTCTACTTGCCCGTCAGGGAATAAATGTAACAAGTGACAGTTTCTACAGATTTGTAAAAGATAACTGCGTAAGCTACAGAAGGAAAAATATAACAGTCAGGCTTCCAGAAACGGATCCTGGAAAGTATGCTCAGGCAGACTTTGGATATCTGGGGAGGATATTTGAGGATGCTGGCAAAGAAAGAAAAGTTTATGCGCTGGTTATCACTCTTTGCTACAGCCGTCATATGTTTGTATACATTACATTTTCCCAGGATATAACTGCTGTAATTGCCGGATTTGAGACTGGCTGGGCATATTTTGGAGGTATTACCGCCCTTGTCATAGTTGATAACTTAAAGCCTGCAGTAACTGTTCCGGGCAGAACCGATCCTGTAATTAACAAAAGCTTTCTTGAATATGCTCAAAGCCGGGGCTTTATCCCTGATCCGGCTAACATCGGTCATGCCAGGGGAAAACCAATAATTGAGCGGATGATACCATATGTTAGGGATAATTTTTTTGCCGGTGAAAAATTTTTAGGTATTGATGACTGCAGTAAAAGAGCCATTAACTGGTGCACAAAGGTTGCAGGGACAAGAGTTCATGGGACCACAGGAAAAGTTCCAATTATTGTATTTGAAGAAAATGAAAAGGATGTCCTTATCCCTTACTCATATGAGCGATATGATATTGCCCTGTGGGCAGTTTGCAAAGTTCATCCTGATCACCACATAAGATTTAAAAACAGCCTCTATAGCCTTCCAACAAGATATATTGGAAAATACCTTGACGTAAGGGGCGATAGCGCCCTTGTTAAGATTTATCATAATGGTTCTTTAATAAAAGTTCATAAAACAGTTGATGCGGGAAAAAGAAGTACTGATTTTGATGATTATCCAGCAGAGCTTACCCCATATACCTTAAGAAACCCAAAGTATCAAATAGAAGAAGGGTATAAAAAAAGTGATGCAATCGGAGCATTTATCGAAGAAATTCTATCAGGTCCTTATCCCTGGCACAGGCTGCGTAGCGCACAGAAAATACTTAGACTTGCAGACAGATATGGGACAGATAGAACAAGTGCAGCTCTTGTCAAAGCCAAAGCATACAGTATTTATGATATGAGAAGAATAGAAAACATATTAAAAAATGGGGTTGAAAATGATGTTGGCCAATCTGAATTAAAACAGCAAAAACCAGTTCAATTAAAATTTTTACGTGAAGCAAACTCTTTTAATCATTACAAATAAGAAAGGAACACACAATGGCAATATCAAAAGAACTAAAGGATGCAATGGTATTTCTTCGTCTTTCAGGAATACTGCCAACTCTTGAGGAAAGAATAGGCTATGCTGTCCAATCTAAGATAACAATAGTCGAATTTCTGGAGATGATATTTTATGATGAGCTTGAAAGAAGACAGACAAAACTACTAAATTCCAAGTTAAAAAAGGCAGGAGTTGAGGCCGATCTTGAAGTCTATGACTGGGATACAACAACAGCCTATGACAGAGATCTTGTAAAAGAGCTTTTTAGCTTAAATTTTATTGATAAATATTATTCAGTACTTGCCTTTGGCTCTACCGGTGTCGGAAAAACCATGCTGGCCCGTCATCTGGCCTTTTGTGCACTAAAATCGGGACATTCTGTTATGTTTTGCCGTGCTGATAAGTTGTTTAAACACCTAAAACTATCAGGGCTTGACGGTACCAGAGATCGTGCAATGGGACAATACATAAGAGCCGGGCTTTTAATTATTGATGATTTTGCTGTTAAGGAAATGACAAGAGAAGAGGCTGATATTGTTTATGAGATTGTGCTGGAGCGATACTCTAAAAAATCAACAATTATTACAAGTGCAAGATCTCCTGAGGAGTGGCAAAGTTTGTTCCCAGATCCAATAATAGGAAATTCAGTGCTTGATAGATTATGTCACAGCTCATATCAGGTAGAGATGACAGGTCCGTCTCTTAGGGAACAAAATAAACCTTACAAAAAATATAGCTCTTTGAAAAAAAATTAGGATATAATACTAACTATAGTTTTGGGTGGTACAAAGGTACTGCAAAAGCCCTGGTACACTTGGGGTGCGGAATGACAGTTATTGCCAAATTTTGAATCATATAAAATAAGTGTTTTCATTTAATAATACCTTTCTTTATTTTTATTTCCATTAATTTTATGTGGTATATAATACTTTTGATATTAAAAAAATTTTAACCTTATTCTTTTATTATATTGTTAAAAAAAAATGAAAATATTATTAAAAAATTGTTAAATGCTGGAGTTTTATAAACAAGCTAATTAGACTTATTGCATTCTTATAATATAAAGAATGGAGCCTTATATATTTTGAATTGCTTTAGATGCTTACTATTTTTAATAAATTTTTCGGCAAAAAGGATTACATCCCCATACCAAAACACTAGACTTACATCTGGTATTTTCCACTTGTAAC
>JAMCSM010000207.1 GCA_023380915.1 Actinomycetota bacterium
GTCCTGAAAATTTCAGGCTGATAACAATTATTGCTCCAAAAGCATGGTCAGATCTTGATGTCAATTTCAGGGGCAAACAGGCATTTTATAAGGGTGAAGGATAAAATACTTATAAGAATTCCCTGCCATCCTGATTTCATTAAAAAGTTTGGTTTATGATATAATTCCGACAGGATAATTATAAGAATAATTTCAATAAACATAGGAGGAATTTTTTATATGAAATTAAAAGCATATTTTGAACCCAGTGAGGATGGTGGCTTTACTGTATATGTCCCTTCATTACCTGGATGCATAAGCGAAGGTGATTCTATTGAAGAGGCTACAAGAAATATTAAAGAAGCAATAGAACTTTATCTGATACCGGTTGAAGATGATTTTATTATTGATAAAAAAATATATGTCAAAGAGATTGCATTGTGACTAAGGTTCCAACCCTACTTTATTTTAAAGTAATAAAAGCACTTCAAAGAGATGGTTGGATAATTATTCGACAAAAAGGCAGTCATATAAGAATTCAAAAAAGATTAAAAGAAGAAACTTTAAAAATTACTATTCCTGCACATGTACCAATTAAACGATCTACTCTTTCCCACATTCTAAAACAAGCAAGAATTACGCTGAAAGATTTCTTAAAGTTATTTTAAATAATTTAAATTAAAAATTTATCAGTACTTTCTATTAAAGGAAGAATATTTTTATTTATTGATTCTTCACTTCCATCAATATTTACTTTAAAAACAGACCAGCTTTCAAAGTGTTCTGTAAAGCCATCGGGCGGTATTTTCTTTAGCGAACCCAGTGTTTCAAGCTCGAGCATTTCTGAATTTGTGAAGATTTCAGTATTTACTCCAAAATCCGGGTACGAGGCTTCAGGGTAATATCTGTATCTTTTAACAAATAATTCTCCGTTAAGATAGTAGGCAATCCAGCCCAGTGTGTTTAATATTCCCAACTTCTGCATACTTTCGAATCTGCCTTCCTGCCTTAATTGTATATATTTATTGCCCCATATCCATTTTGGATCATCCATTAGTGTATAGCCCCATAAAACCATTGGCCTTACAGGGGTTATTTTATTTTCCCAGGGTTCAAAAGGCTCTTGGGGGATAATTGCCATACCGTCTTCATTCATTACTGATAAAGCCCAGGGTGAGAGTTCAATATCCCACAAATTTCTATTATACAATCTATAGGTAAGACTAACCTGGTTTTCTGCAGAATTTAATGTTATTTTAATTTCTTTCTGAATATTGGTCGTTGATTCTTTTTTCTGTAGAAGGGTTATGCTTTTACGATCCCAGCTGTATTTGACTGGTGAGTTATCCGGATAATAAGTACGCTGAACAGCTTCAGGCGAATGCCATAACCTGGTTCCACCATATAACCTGAATTCGTTTCCGCCCGTTTTTTTATGCGTGTAGGATTACCTGTAGATATTCCTCCTTTTGTTGAGAAATAAATTTAAAATATTCACTTCATAGCTTATTTAACTAATAATTATTTAAAACATTTAAAAAATTCTTGACATACCACTGGTATATATATTATGATATCTCTACCATATTACTAAAGGTACTATACTATTAATTCAAATACCTTTATCAATTGAATATTTAAATTATCTTGATTCAAATACAAGTTGAATAAATAAATATATTCCAAAAAGGGAAAAATAGTGCCATTAATTAGTTTTAAAGAATTGATGAGGGATGCAGAAAAAGGAAATTATGCAGTAGGTTATTTTGAAAGCTGGAATCTGGAGTCCCTTCTTGCAATTGCGGATGCTGCAGAGGCCCAAAAGTCACCTGTTATTATAGGTATCAGTGGAATTGATTTTCCTAACTATGAGAAGGTATTAAAAAATATTTTGAGTGTTTATTCAAATTTGTTAGAAAATATAGGTAATAAAATGTCTGTACCAGTTTGTACAATATTTAATGAATGCCCGCATTATGACCTGGTTTTTGAAGCAATAAATGCAAAATTTGGTATAGTAATGTATATAAATGAAAAAATATCAGCAGAGGAATTAATTCATAAAGTTAAAGAGATTGCTGAAAGAGCACATGAAAAGAACATTTGTATTGAGGGAGAGATAGAAGCGCCTTTGGGATTGGATTTTGAAGTTACCGATGTTCCGGAATCTTATAAATTAAGATATACGGATCTGGAAAAAGCAAGAAAATTTATTGAAAAAACCGGAATTGATTCTTTGAGTATCAATATTGGACAAGCGCATATAAAGGGTGATATTAAAGCTCATCTGGATTTAGCCTTACTTGAAAAACTTAAAGAAAATATTTCAATACCCCTGGTTTTGCATGGTGCAAGTTCTATTCATCATGAAGACATAAATGAAGCTATTAAAATAGGTATACGAAAAATAAATGTGGGGCGTGAATTAAAACAATCATATTTTTCTAAACTTATTTCTATTTCAAATTTAGACATATCACCTCTAATTTTATTTAAGGTATACTCAATTGGTGTGCCATCTTTTATAAAAGCCGTATTAAAAAACGTAAGTATTGGCGAACCAAT
>JAMCSM010000208.1 GCA_023380915.1 Actinomycetota bacterium
AAATTATTAACATTGTCCTTAGTGAATATTTACTTAGGTTTGTCTGTTACGGGTAAGGAAAATAAAAATGTGGATCCGACTTTTTGATTACTTTTAATCCAGATTTTTCCTTTTAACAATTCCATGGCCATTTTACAAAATGCCAGTCCCAGACCTGTTCCATGAACTACGCCTGTTTTTGAAAATTCAGCCTGGGCAAACTTTTCAAAAATTCTCTTCCTGTCTTTTATATTTATTCCAGGGCCCATGTCCGAAATGGAAAAGACGATTGTATTTTTATTCTTTTTTAAGTTTATGGATATCCCTGAACTTTTTGGGGAATATTTTATTGCATTATCAAGAAGATTATGGATAACCCGTTTTATTATGTCCTTATCAATATATATTTCCGGTATATCCTCTATATGTACAAGAAGTTTTATGTTTTTATGTTCAATAAGCGGTTTATGAAATTCAATAGTCTCATCTAAAATTTTCCCAATCCTGTTTTTTGTGGGATAAATCTTAAATTTTTTATTCTCTATTCTATTGATATCAAGAAGATTATTTGTCATGTTCCACAGATCATTTCCTAATCTGTTTATAATTTCTATATATTCAATATTATCAATTTTATTTTTTTCCCTGAAATCTTTTAAAAGAGAGGAGGAGGCAATCATAATGGAGGAAATCGGATTTTTCAGGTCATGAATTATCATGTGTGTCAGGTCTTCTCTTGTTTTTTCAAGGTGCTCTATCCTGTTTTTGTATTTATAAAAATAGGCAATTGCAAGACAGGAAAGTTCATGATGGAAAAGGACGTCATTTGAAAATATTATTTTACCGAGTTTTTGTTTATCCTGGAAATTTTTTAACATTATCGGGAAAATAATTCCTTCAAGTAAATGTACAGATAAAATAACCTCCTCTATTGGAGTATTGTTTTCTGCCAGGCTATGCCCGAGTTGAATTATTTTTTTATAATGATGGTCCATGTTATGTGTTTCCAGAACTTCAAACAACAGATTTATCCATTTTTCAAGCAGGCTGTCAGCTAAAAATCCTGACAGTGATGCTTTTTCTCCAAAAACAGACTTATAGTTATGTATCCATTGTTTTTTAATGTGTTTTTTATAAGGGGAAATAATCAGGAATAATTCATTTAAGTATTTTTTATTTACCTTAAGCTTGGGCCTTAATATTGGAGAGCCCCGGGATATCAGGAAATTTTCTTTTTCCATAGGTTTTACGTTTGTTCTGCTTCTGGAGTAATTCATAAGCCGGGTTCTGTTTAGATAGCCATTCATCTGGGCATGCAGTCACCTGCATGCTCAAGCAACTTACCCGAATCCATAAGGGCAGGGTCCGGATTCTGCTTGGTTTTTCTCCGGATAGGGTTTACCTTTGCTTCAGACATTACTGCACTGAACGGTGAGCTCTTACCTCGCCATTCCACTCTTTCACAGATTTTTTATCCATGTGATGTAATTTCTGTGGCACTTTCCAGACCTTGCGGTCTACTTCCGTTAGAAGTTATCCTCCCTGCAGGAGCCCGGACTTTCCTCCCTGAAATATTTTTCAGAGCGGCTATCCGATTACTCCAGAATTTTCTCCAGGTAAAAATGAATTTGCAATTTTATGTGCTTCTTTGTTCTGTGTATCAGGTATATGCTTAATTGTATATTCTTCAAAAAGAGATAAAATATCCGTTGCAATAAGATTGAATTTTTTTAAAACCTCTTCTTTTACCTTATACTCTTTTTTGATTTGTTTTACTAAAAGAAGACTGTCCGTGTAAACAGATGTCTGCTTAACCCCTTTTTTAAGTATGCCGAGAAGTCCGAATATCAGCCCGCAATATTCAGCAATATTGTTTGTTCCCATTCCAATGTATGCCCCGGATTTTTCAATTATATTATGGTTTTCATCATAAAGGATAAAACCGTATGCACAATCCCCAGGGTTTGGTTTACACGCTCCATCAAGATATATTGATATGGATTTCATGATTTAACTAATATAAAGAATTCTGCCACAATTTTCACACTGGACAAGTTCTTTACTTTTTTTAATTTTTTCAACGAGATAGCTGGCTATATATACGTTACATCCCGTACAGATACTTCCATTGTTTTCCGTTAAAACATGGACAATGGCAATACCATTTTTTTTGTTTTTTCTTATTTCATCATAAACTGAAAAAATTTCAGGATTAACGTTTTTTAAAAGTAATTCTCTTTCTTTTCTTTTTTCCTCAAGAATTTTATTAAGTTCTGCTATTTTTTGATTAATTTCTTTTTCTTTTTCTTCAACGATTTTTCTGTCAGATTCTGTTTTCAGGGAGAAAATTTTTTCCTGTCCTGTAAGTTTTTCATCGCTTTCCATGAGATTTAAAATTGTATCTTCTATAAGAGATATTTTTTTCTTAAGATTTTCTATTTCATCATGGAGGGCTGTGTATTCTTTGTTTGTTTTTACTTCATTTTGTTTTTTTTGAAGGGATTTAACCTGGTCCTCAATCGCTTTTAATTCTGTTTCCTGCTGTCTTCTTTCCACTTTTATGTTTGTATGGATTTTTTCTTTTTCCTTTACCTCTTTTTGTTTTTGTTCAAGGGAGTTTTTTAGATTTTTTAATTCTTCAGGAAGAAATAAAACCTGCTGGTTTATCTCCATTATTTTATTATCAACATCCTGGAGCTCCAATATTTTTTTAATATCATCATCCATAATAAAAAAATATTATCATTTTTTGAGGTTTCAGTCAAAAAAATAAGAAGATGTTAGATCCCAATAATAGCAACAGGTTATGAGGTCTTGACAAAATCGTGGGGAGGAGTAAACTAATAGTATAGATTATAAATCTTTTTTCCACTTTGTCCCTGAGGATATTCTAAAAGGGGGGTGGAAAGAAGAAAACAGAAATGGTTTCCATTATTTTTTCTCCTATGTTATGTAAATTTACTTAAAAAATATTTTATTCTCTTTTCTCAGATATCCTCAGGAGTAAGACTTCTGACTGGCCATTTACAATTAATCCTGCAGTAAGTTATTAAAAGATTTTTATTCAACTAAAATTTGGGGGATAAAATGAAGAAAATTTTAGCAGTAGGAATTTTATTAAGTTTATTTTCTATAGGATATGTATTTGGCAGCAATATAAGCATTCAGAAAAAGCCGGCTGTTTTATTTGTCGGATATGGTGCTAATAATTATATTATTGCAAGAGATTTATATAAGGATGGATTTACACTCAATAATTTTACCCAATCTTTGTTGACATGGGATGAAGTAAGAAATTATAATGTAATAGTTCTTACAGGTACAGGTCTTGGTCCTTCAAACTCAGATTTCACATTAACACAGATAAACAAACAGAATATATCAGTACTAAAAAAATTTTTATCAGCAGGTGGGGGTATTTTATATATTCCTTACTGGGGGGAAATGAATTCTGCGATTCCTCCTCAGGATGCATTTGGGAAAGATATTGGAATAAAACCTTTGTTTAGAGATGTCATATTTGATTCCGAGACACAGAAAATTGCAACTGCATGGGTACTTCCATTTGCCTGGACAAATAACATCACTGCTTCTCCAATAACTGAAGATATTAAAAATCTATGGTATCCGTGCGCAACGCGTGCTGGTGGGATATTACATACAATCACATTTGTTCCGGATAGCCATTGGCATGTTGTAGTAAAAGGATTACCCTCATCCCATACAGAAAAATTTTCACTTTTACTTTATAGTTTTACAAGTGGAGGTAAAAAAGGCTCTTACTCAACAGAAGTTCCACTTGTAGCATACCGGCAATTTAAGAAAGGAAGAATTGTGTGTTTATCAATTTCCTCAGATTATTTATTTGGAACTTATGCCAATACCACGCTTGAAGGGATTGTTCTGAATAAAGGATTAGATGGGAAACCCTCAAATGGATACCAAATACTTGAAAATTCCCTTCAATGGTTGTCAGAACCATCGATGAAAAAAAACATTCTTGGTGGAGCAGGTATGGATTTTTTCTTTT
>JAMCSM010000209.1 GCA_023380915.1 Actinomycetota bacterium
TATATATATTATTTATCCAATTTTAAAGTAAAATTTAAAGATTTTTTGATTTTGTAGAAGAAATTTAAAAGAGAAGGTAAATTTAAACTGAAATTTCAATTATATTTTCTTATGTCTGAATTGCTGTAAAAATATTTATACTTAAAATTTATGTTATTTTCCATTAAAATTTATATTTTAGTCAGGATATCAAAAAAATATTTACTAAATTTTTTAAATGGATAAAACATTCAATTTAATAATTTATGTTAATCTGTTAACTTATTATCTTAACTGATCATGCTTTACTGAGACAGGACAGCTAAAACAATAATTACAGAGAAATATAAAGATTTATTATTTATTTCAAATTAAAGGATAAAAATTAAAGAGTTAAAAACATTATTTAAATATTTCAGGATGCACAAGCTGGAATTGATTCTGGCTATTGTATTTATATTCATTACAGGTGCGCTGTCGCTTCTTGCCCCATGGATTTTAAGGATTGCAATTGACACTATTGAAACTGAAACTATAGCCTTCCACCTTTTAAAATTCTCTTCATTTTTGCTTGGTGTCGCAATAATTGATGGCATATTCAGATTTTATATGAGAAAAATTCTTGTAGGAGTCTCAAGAAAGATTGAATACAGTCTAAGGTTGGATTTATTTTCACATCTTCAAACTCTTGATGTTTTTTATTTTACTGAAAATAAAACAGGAAGCATAATGGCGCTTCTTACAAATGATCTTGATGCCGTAAGGACATTCCTCGGGCCTGGAATAATGAATCTCTTCAAT
This sequence comes from Actinomycetota bacterium, assembly GCA_023380915.1. The sequence continues at coordinate 781 of JAMCSM010000209.1, forward strand.
ACCATATTTGTTTTTTCTTCAACCTTAATTGTAATGTTTATTATTAACTACAAACTTACTTTATATTCACTAATAGCAATACCTGTACTTCCTCTCGTTGTATGGAAATTGTCAAGCATTCTTTTTGAAAGATCCAGGAAAAGCCAGGAGCAATATGCCACAGTGTCGGCAAGAACACAGGAATCTTTTGCCGGAATAAAAGTTGTTAAATCCTTTGTGCAGGAAAAAAACGAATTAAATGAATTTTTAAAACTAAACAAAGAATTTGTGAGAAGAAATTTGTCTCTTGCGCAAATCAGAGCCATATTCTGGCCGGTTATGACTTTAATTGGAGGTGCAGGTTCTCTGATTGTGCTGTTAATTGGAGGGAAACAGGTTATAAATGGCAATATAAGTCTTGGTGAATTTGTTCAGTTTTCCGCATATATAATAGCATTGACATGGCCACTTATTTCACTTGGATGGGTTATTAATCTTATTCAGCGCGGCGGCGCATCGATGGGAAGGATAAATGAAGTTTTTAAAAAAGAGCCCAAAATAAAGTCTCCTGAAATACCTTCGTTGATTACTAAGATAAATGGAAATTTAAAATTTGAAAATATTTATTTCTTTTATCCGCAAATAACCGCACCGGCTTATTCCATATCTGAGCCTGAAAGTTTTAAAAAGGATTTAAAGGAACTGTCACAAATGCAGCTTGAAAACAAAACAGCAATTTCTATAAATGAAGAAATAACTGAAAAAGATGCAGACCATGAAAATAGCCGTACTATCTTTACAAAGCAAAATCTTAATAACACCAAAAACATCAGGAAAAAAACCGGTAATTTTACACCCGATGATGAAATAATTGCAAAGGAAAATGAAGAACTCTATAACAATCCTTATTACAATAAGGATAAATACTTTCTTAAAAATATAAATTTTGAAATTAAAAAAGGAATGACTCTGGGAATTACCGGGCTTACCGGCAGCGGTAAAACTACTCTGATAAATCTGATACCCAGACTTTATGACTCCTCAGCAGGAAATATTTTAATTGATGATATCAATATAAAAAATATACCACTGGAACTGCTTCGCAATAGTATAGGTCTGGTAACACAGGAGCCGTTCCTTTTTTCAAAATCCATAAAGGACAATATTATTTTTGGAAGAGAATATCTCCTGGAAAAAGAATCTGAACAAAAACTGATGGAAAAAATTACGGTTGCAGCCAGAATTTCCATGCTTCATGAGGAAATAACGGAGTTTCCCGACGGATATGAAACAATCATAGGAGAACGCGGCGTTACTTTATCCGGAGGACAGAAACAAAGACTGGCAATTGCAAGGGCGCTGGTAGTTGAACCATCAATTTTGATACTGGATGATGCATTTTCAAATGTTGACACACAAACAGAAGAACTGATTTTAAAAGCACTTGAAGAAAAAACAGTAAACATAACAAAAATTCTGATTTCCCACCGCATTTCAACAATTAAGAATTCTGGTTTGATTATTGTTATGGATAATGGAGAGATTCAGGAAACCGGAAAACATAATACCCTTATAAAAAAAGCAGGAATTTACAGGAGATTGTATTTGAGACAGCAGTTGTCAGCAGAACTTGAAGATGAACTGGAGGAGATCTAAAAATGCCTCATGATAATATAAGAGTGGAAAGTATTTACGATAAGGATAAAGTAAAAAAACAGGCAGATATAAAAATTCTGCTCAAGATTTCAAAATACCTGAAGCCTTATAAATTTATATTTGCAGTTACAATATTGATGCTTATGTTTACTGCCGGACTTGAAACAGCAGGTCCGTTTATTTTAAAGATTGCAATAGACAAATATCTTATCCCTAAAAATTACAACGGCTTTTTGTATATGGTTGTGTTGTTTGGATTGATAATACTATTTCAGTTTGGAGTGAGGTATGTTCAGCAATACATGACTGAATATCTTGGAGAAAAAATAATGCTGGACTTAAGAATGAATATTTTTTCACATATTCATAAAATGGAAATGTCTTTTTTTGACAGAAACAGGGTTGGCAGACTTATGACAAGAGTAACTACGGATGTGCAAACTTTAAATGAAATGCTTTCTTCCGGAGTAGTCGCACTGTTTGGCGATGTTTTCATTATTGCTGCAATAATTGCCATGATGCTCAATCTTGATTTAAAATTATCTTTGGTTACATTTTCTGTTTTAATCCTGCTCGCAGCCGCGACTATTATTTTCAGGAATAAGGTAAGAATATATTTCAATATAATAAGAGAAAAAATATCTGCCATTAATTCATACCTGCAGGAAACAATAACGGGAATCATAACAGTTAAAATCCTTAACCGTCAAAAAAGAAATGACATGGAATTTGCAGCCTTAAATAATGAATATCTGAAAGAATATATAAAAACAATTTTCAGTTATGCAGTATTTTTTCCGGTTGTTTTCTTAATTGAAACTCTGGCTGTTGCTCTTATTATATGGTATGGCGGAGGACAGGTAATAAGGAGCATTCTTACTCTTGGAACACTGGTTGCATTTATCCAGTATATTGGAAAATTTTTTCATCCAATCAGTGATTTAAGTGAGAAATTCGGGATACTTCAGGAAGCAATTGCTGCTTCGGAACGAATATTTGGCCTGCTTGAAACACAGCCTGCAATAGTTTCACCTGCAAATGCCAGAATTCTTACTGAGGTTAAAGGAGATATTAAATTTAAAAATGTGTGGTTTGCATATAATGCAGAAAATTATATTCTTAAGGATATTTCTTTTGAAGTCAGTTCCGGCGAAAGTATTGCTTTTGTAGGAGCAACAGGTTCGGGTAAAACTTCAATAATAAATATCCTTGCCAGGTTTTACGATATTGACAGGGGAAATATTTATCTTGACGGTATTGATATCCGGGAGTTTGATTTGCAGAACTTAAGACGCCATGTCGGGGTTGTTTCCCAGGATGTATTTTTATTTTCCGGTACCATTATTGATAATATAAGACTTGGCAATAAGGAAATTACCCTTGAGCAGGTAAGGGAAGCTGCAAGATTTGTTAATGCAGATAAATTTATAGAAAAACTTGACGGCAAATATTTCCATGAAGTAAAAGAACGCGGACAGACACTTTCCGTAGGGCAGAAGCAGCTTATTGCTTTTGCAAGAGCAATTGTCTTTAACCCGAAAGTTTTGCTTGTTCTTGATGAAGCAACTTCAAGTGTGGATACGGAAATTGAAGGGTTGATTCAGGATGCTTTAAAAAAAGTTATGCATGGAAGAACAACAATAATAATTGCGCACAGACTTTCCACAATCAGAAATACTGACAGGATTATTGTTCTTTCAAAGGGAAAAATTATTGAAAGCGGAACTCATAAAAATCTTTTAAAAAATAAAGGCATTTATTATAAACTGCATAAATATCAATATCAATTGCAGTAAAACAATTTCTTGTTTATTATTTAAAGTATGAAATGTCCTTTTTGCGGAAATCTTGACAGTAAAGTCATAGATTCCCGCCTGACTGAAGATAAGGAATCAATAAGGCGAAGACGTGAGTGTGAAAGATGCTCAAAGAGATTTACTACGTATGAACGTCTTGAAACTCAGCCGATTGCCGTAATAAAAAAAGACGGAACACGGCAGCCTTTTGACCGCAATAAAATACTCGGCGGTCTTATAAGAGCCTGCATAAAAAGAAATATAAGCGCAGAAATTCTTGAAAAAATTGCAGATGATATCGAACTTGAAATCAGGAACAATCCGTCAAACGAAATAAGTTCCAGCGATATTGGAAATCTGGTACTGAAGCATTTAAAAAATCTTGATAAAGTAGCATATATCCGTTTTGCATCAGTTTACAAGCATTTTGATGACATTAAAGAATTCACCAGAGAACTTGAAGAACTGCAAAATACATGAACATTTATTTCAGTTAATTTATTTACTATAATTTAATTCTTATACTCATAATTTGTATCTTGAAATTGCACCAATCCTGCCGCAATCCTTAAACCTGTCATTTTTACTTACAGGAATTATTTCACTTCCCTGATTTAAAGCACTTTCCACTATTTCATCAATAATGTCATTAAAATGAATAACAACATTATCGCAATATGGACACTTCTCCATTATCTTTAAAGTAACATATCCGCATGCAGGGCATGCATATCCTCTTGCAGCATAATCTTCCATATAAACCAGAGTTTTAATATTGTTAGCCATTAATGCATCTATTGTTTTTTTAAGTCCTATTACCCCCATCTTCTGTGGTTCAAGTTCGTCAATAAGTCTGTCAATTAACTGATCGGTACTGCTTTTTTCAAAATTACTGATTACCTTATTTGCCTTCTCAAGAATTATGTGCTCAGGGGCAGAAGGATCTTCCTCAAAAGTTCCAATCACCATAGCTTTAAGATAATTGTGCAGATAATGTTTAAATTCATTAATAATTTCCTTTCTTCCTGCTAAAATCAGATAATCAAATTTGTTTTCCTTAAAAAAACCAAAAATATTATCATTTAGCATCTTATAAAACTGATGCAGTTTTTCATCAATTTTACCTAAAATTTTCTTTTCGCGAAGTCCGCTTTCAAACCTGAAATTAACCCTTGCCGGTACTTCGCTTATGAATGCAGCAAGGTATTCCTTTATTTTGCCAAGATAAACCTGGTAAATCTGTGCTTTTTCCCTGTTAATCAGCAAAACACCGTATTTTTTATAATTATTTATAAGAGATCTTAAACTTTGTGTATGCGGTTTTGGATCTATTATTATTTTAGATTTTAAAATGATTGGCAATTTATAAACTTCCCAGAGATCCGAACTGGTTCCTGCATAAATTAAAAGAGTTTTCTCATTTTCATATTTATATGAATCTCCGACATAGCTTTTTATCCTGTCAAGAGTATTTAAAATATTTTTTTGTGTATTTTTACCCAGTCCTGATGAAGTCTCAATTCTTTCCTTTTCTTTAACAATCACTGAATTTAACTCTGAAAGATAATCCTTTTTTGTTATCCTTTTACCGTCCACTAAAAGATATGCACTGACTATGAATTCTTCCGTGGGTAAATAATTTAATATTTTATCAAAGTTAAATAATCCATCTGTCATTTTTTTTCGCCTCCATTTATTTATATAAGAATAGTACTATAATTTAAGAAGAAATTTAACTTCATTTTAAATTAAAAATTTAATAAAATTAGTTTTCTAATATCATTATACAAAATATTTGCATATTAACATCAATTAGCAAGTTTATTTTTATTGTAAGCTGTCTGATACTGAAAAGCACTAAAACTTTAGTAACATTATTTATATAATCTATTATATTATAGATGCATAGTAAAACATTAAAATTTTTTAAGCCGATGTATAATTTTTTTAATTATATTAATCATATGATTGCTGCTTTTATCGCCTGTACCACACCGTATCCCGTTTCATTTTTAATCAGCAAATCTCTGGCATGGTTCTGGTGGATTGCCTGTAAGAATGTTCAAAACGTAAAAACAAATGTATCAAATGTCTTAAATCTTGATATAAATGATCCGCTCATAACTTCTGTTTCTAAAAATATTTACTTTGAATTTTCAAAAAACATTGTTGATTTTCTTAAGAATGGAATTATTTCTTCCGGGCAGTTTAAAAGAAATATAAAACTTGATGGAGTCGGATATTTAAAAAAAGCTCTGGAAGACGGAAAGGGAGCAGTTATTTTTACAGCCCATATTGGCAATTTCGAATGGGGTGCTTCAAGAATAGGAGCAGAAGGATTTAAGATATGGGGAGTAGGTTTATACAGGGAAAACAGATTTCTTGATAACTATTTTGAAAAAAACAGAAAAAGCAAATATCTGAATACCTTAAATGCTGCTAAAATGCTTGGTGTGTTCAGAATATTAAAAAACAATGAAGTTGTTGCAATTCCAACTGACTGGGATCCTTACGGTAATGCTAAAACTTATGAATTTTTCGGGAAAAAGGCTATTCTGCCATCAGGAGCTGTGCAGATTGCCCTGGCAACAGGCGCCCCTCTTCTTCCAAGTTTTATAACAAGAAATAAAAAATATCATCATCACCAGGTAATTTGTGAGCCGCTCGAATTAATAAGGGAAGGGAAAAACAGGGAGGATCTGATTGAAAAAAATATGCAGACAGTCATAAAAGTTCTTGAAAAGTATATAAGAGAAAATATCGGTCAGTGGGTCATGTTTCATGATATCTGGGTAAAAGATGATTCAGACAGTAAGACTATAGACCTCAGACATCAGACTTAAGAAGAGAGATGGGGGATACTTAGACACCAATAGATATGAAGAATTATGGGGGAAAATTCAAGAAGGTTTGAGGACACTGCAAGGGTTAATTCCCTATCTATAAAAGTCTGGTGTCTAAAGTCTGAAGTCTAAGTGTCTGAATTGCAGTTATATGATTTTACATTTTTTAAACATTTTATAAATTGTTGTTATAAAAAAGGGGAAATAAAAGATAATGATCGGTCAGGCAGTTAATAAGACTTTAAATAATACAGGTACCAAAAAAATCAGCCATAAATTATGGCATGCAATGCCGGTGGAAGAAATAATTGACGAATTAAAAACACAAACTTCAAAAGGTTTGAGCAAATCAGAAGCTGAAAAAACGCTTGAGACTTACGGGTACAATGAATTAAAGGAAAAAGGAAGAAAAAAACCCGTAATGATTTTTTTATCTCAATTTAATGATTTTATGATCTGGATACTTGTTGCTGCTGCATTTATTTCAGGGATAGTGATAAGAGAAATAACTGATGCGGTGGTGATTTTAATAATACTGATAATTAATGCTGTCCTTGGATTTATACAGGAATACAGGGCTGAAAAAGCTCTTGAAGCCTTAAAAGAGCTTGCTGCCCCCACGGCTCTTGTGATAAGAGACGGACGTGAAGAAAAAATAAATTCAAAGCTGCTTGTGCCTGGAGATATCATAAAACTTACTGCAGGAGACCATGTGCCTGCAGATGCAAGAGTAATAAGTGAATCAAATCTCCTTGCCGATGAAGCTATTTTAACAGGAGAATCTTCTGCAGTAGAAAAACATTCAACAATAATAAAAGATAAAAATATCGGTCCGATGGACAGAAAAAATATTGTTTTTAGCGGAACTACAATTGTAAAAGGCAGATGCCATGCAGTTGTTGTTGAGACTGCAGAAGCTACTGAAATCGGAAAGATAGCCAGCCTTGTACAGGAGGAGGAAGAAGCAACCCCTCTTCAAAAGGAACTTAAATCTGTTGGAAGAAAAATCGGAATAATCTGCATAGTAATCAGCATTATTGTATTTGTTTCCGGAATTTTAAAGGGAAATACCGTAGTTGAAATGCTTCTTGTTGCAGTTGCGCTTGCAGTTGCTGCAATTCCTGAAGGACTTCCGGCAATAGTTACAATATCTCTTGCATTAGGCGTTCAGAGAATGGCAAAAAATAATGCAATTATAAGAAAGTTAAGCTCTGTTGAAACTTTAGGCGCAGTCACAGTAATTTGTACTGATAAAACAGGGACATTAACAGAAAACAGGATGGCTGTAAAAAAAATTTTTGCAGGAGGAAAGGAAATTTCCGGATACGACAGACTGCTTGATAAATTTAAAAAGGAAAAGCCGGCTCTCCCTGATGAAAAGAAAATTCCCATGTTGCTTGAAAAAATTTATATGGATTTTGACAGTAACATGGCTTTGATGATACTTCTTGAAAATGCTGTTTTAAATAATGATGCATATTACATAGATGAAAAAGGTCATAAGATGCTGGGTGATTCAACAGAAACTGCCCTTATTGAAATGGGCAGGATTTTTAACCTTACCAAGCCTTACTATGAATTAAAAATGCCAAGGAAAATAGAAGAACCCTTTGACTCCTCCAGAAAAATGATGACAACGGTCCATGAACTTAATCCGGCCAGCTTTACTTACAAACTGGATTATTTAAGAAATAAAGCTGTTTTTTCAGAACAGGATCCTGACAATCCAAAAGGTTATATTATCTTTACAAAAGGTGCCCCTGAAGAAATCTTAAAAAGGTGCGCTTTTATTTTAAAAGATGGCAGTGTTTATGATATTACCAAAAATGATATAGGGGAAATTGAGAAGCAAACAGTTTTAATGGCTGGCAGGGCTTTAAGAAATCTTGCATTTGCCTTTAAATATATTGAAGAACTTCCCGACGAAAAAGAAATACCCCGCGAGGAACATAACCTTATCTTTTGCGGAACAGTGGGTATGATTGATCCGCCAAGACCGGAAGTTTATGAGGCAATAGAGCTATGCAGAAGAGCAGATATAAAAGTAATAATGGTTACAGGAGATCATTTTCTTACAGCAAAGGCAATAGGGGAAGAGCTTAAGATATTAAAACCTGGCGAAAAAATAATTGAGGGATCAGCCCTGGACAGGATGTCTGCTGAAGAGCTTGAGAAAGAAATTGAAAATATCAGTATTTTTGCAAGAGTATCTCCGGAAAATAAGGTTGATATTGTTGAAGCACTAAAGAAAAACCATCATATAGTTGCAATGACAGGAGACGGAATAAATGATGCCCCATCCTTAAAAAAAGCGGATATAGGGATTGCAATGGGGATAACGGGAACTGATGTAAGCAAGGAAGCAAGCAGGATGATTTTAACCGATGATAACTTTGCAACAATAATTAAGGCAATTAGGGAAGGAAGAGTTATTTTTGATAACCTGAAAAAATTCATTTTGTTTCTTCTTTCATGCAACATTTCCGAAGTCCTGCTGATGTTTGTATCAATAGTTTTTGGAAGCTTTATTTTCAGGATGCTGGGTATTCCTTCTGGTGATTTATATATCCCATTAATACCTGTGCAGATTTTATGGATGAACTTAATAACTGACGGGTTTCCCGCTCTTGCTCTTGGAGTTGATATTGCAGAAAAAAATATCATGGATAGAAAAGCAGTAAAAAACAAGGAAAGCATTCTTTCAAAATCAAATATTATAATGATTTTATGGCAGGGACTAATCTTAACCCTGGGCGCATTATCTGTATATTTTTTAGGACCGAAGCTATTTGACAACCAAAATATTATTCACACAAGAGAGTTATTTCAAACCTCAGTTTTTACAACACTGGTATTAACACAACTGCTTCATGCTTACAATTTCAGGTTCAACAGCACAGGATTATTCAAGAGAGGCCTTTTTGCCAATAAATTTTTAAATCTGTCATTACTGGCTTCTTTAATACTGCAGGCTGGAATTATTTACATACCATTTCTGCAAAGCATATTTAAGACTCAAAGCTTAAATATTTCCCAGTGGGGTGTTGTAATCATCTGCTCCCTTCTGCCGGTACTTGCAATCAGCATTATTAACATGGCAGTAAATAAAAGAAAAAGCATAACTATTAAATAAAGATTTATAATATTTTCCTTAAATCTTTTAATATTTCCTGTGCATGCTTTGAAGGATTAACCTTTGGATAAATTTTTTCTATCTTCCCCTCAGGATTTATCAAATATGAAATTCTTCTGGTGATTAAACCTCCGGCCTCATATTCTTTGATTACTTCCTTTTTTGTATCAGAAAGAAGTAAAATTTTAAGATTGTACTTATTAATGAATTTTTTATGGCTTTCAGGTGAATCAGAGCTTATCCCTATTATTTCCACATTCAGATTATGAAATTGATCAATATTGTCTCTGAAGTTAGCAGCCTCTTTAGTACATCCTGGACTGTCATCCTTCGGATAAAAGTACAACACTATCCATTTTCCTTTGTAATCAGATAGCCTGTGCATATTTTTATCCTGGTCAAGTAAATTAAAATCAGAAGCATTTGTCTTTTCCTTCAACATTATAATTCCCTCCGGAATATTAAATTATTTTTATAAACCAAGATATTATTACAAAACGGTTTGCATATTAATTATAAGATAAAATACAAAAATTACAATAATTTTTAAGATACTTTTTCCACTTGCCTTTTATATTAAGCATAGATATTTTTTGTTTTTATTTTGAAGGTTTTTTTGTATACTTCCTTTTTGTTTTTGTATTCTTCTTGAAGGAATCCAGTGAAAAATCCACAAGATTTACAATATTCATATAAGTTTGCCAGCTTCTTCTAATAATAGGAACATCATTATTATTCTTGTTGTCCCAGATGAATCTTCGGGTTTTGGGATCTCCTGGATTTCCGCTTCCAAAATCCCCATATTGCTCGCGATATATCCTAAGCTGTTCATCCGAGGATGTTTTTGCAAGAATTGAAGCCGCGCCAACTACTATATATTTTTCATCAGCCTGATGTTTGGGAACTATTTTAATTTGCTTTATCAATCCCATTTTTAAACATACTCCCTTTCCATTCATCTTTGAAAGCACAATCTCATCATCCAGGGAATTAAATCTTTCATTAAACCTTTTCTCGGATATTTCCCAGTTATCAATATACAGGCATTTTATGGATTGCAAAGATATTTCAGTAAAATCAAGAAGTTCTCCTGCTAATTCAAGCACCCTTATTATTTCCCACTCATTAAGATTAAAGGTTTTATCATCAATGGTTTCGGGAGTAATTTCTCTGATTATATATCTGATTGCGGTTTCTTTTATTACTTCTGAAAGCTTTTCTCTTTTTTTGGCAGTTACAAGTTTGCTGTCCTTGACTCCAATGGATTTCCAGTATTTGATGGTTCTTACATCTGCCGTAACACCAGCAATAAAAATGCTGCCAATGCACGGGCATTTTGTAGCGTCATCTATTCCGCCTATTAAAAATTTTCCTTTGTTTTTTTTAAGATTTGATTTTAAAAATGGTTCAATAGTTAAGCTTTTAATTTCAGGAGTCTTTCTGCTAAATTTTTATAATATCAATTATTTAATATAATTATTTTATAAATCAGCAAGTCTTTGCCGCTGAGGATTCATATCTAAATTTCCTCAGAGGATAAAAACCATTTTTATTTTAAAACAAATTCTTATTTATTTCCTCAATTTTTTATTATTTTAACTAATAGCTTTTTTTAAAGTTTTTTTTAGTTCTTAATAAAATTAAGTGTCCGCTTCATCTGTCACTAAGAGTTAGCGAGTCTCATTTTTAAGAGTCCTTTCTTCGTTTATAAATTTTTATTAATATCACTAAAATTATTTCATATTTATTTAATATGATATAATTTGGAAAAATGAGAATAAAAAAAATTATAGATAAAATTCAAAAGGGAGATTATCGTTTTTCAGATCATGCTGTAAAAAGAATGATCAGCAGATCCATAGATCGTTTTGAGGTGGAAGATATTATAACAAGTGGTGAAATTATTGAGGAATATCCTGATGATAAATATTACCCGAGTTGCCTCATTTATGGAAGAACAAAAAGGGAAGGAACTTACATGTTCAAGTTTCATTACCGCCAACAGTTATAATTATTACAGTTTATGAACCAGAATCTTCTGAATGGATTAATTATGAAATCCGGAGGTGATTTAAGTTGAAGTGCATTTTTTGCGGTGGTAAATTAGAGAAAAAAATTGTGACATTTTACTACGAAGAGAGTGGTAAATATATTCTTGTACAGAATGTTCCTGCTGAGGTATGTATGAAGTGCGGGGAAAAAATTTATTCTCCGGAAGTTACCGATGAACTTCTTAAATTTGCAAAGGATAAATTCAAACCAGTAAAAAGTATTAAAATTCCTGTATTTGACTTTGCAAAAAAGGCTTTAGCTTCATAGCAATTAAGTTACTTATATTGGTTTTATTATTGTAAATGATGTTTTAGAGCACGGTACGTTCCAAAAGTTCTATGTCAGATAATTGAGATGTATTATCTTCATGAGTAGTAATTATCTATTTCACATATTCGTAGCCTTATTGCAATAGGTTTAAAGCATATTATTATCCATATGCAGAGCAACTGTCATTATATTCTTGTTATCTCCATGCAATTAAGGTATAAAAATTAAATTTTATATTGACATACAATATATTGTGGTTTAAAATAATATCAAATACAATATATATTAATATATATAATAAAATTATTATTTTTTTATATAAATTTTCCCTGAAAGTGATATTAAACCAAATTTACTGAAAATAATAGTAAGACATCTGAGCTTTAAGAAATTTTAAGGATACAAAAGAAAATTTTAATCTTTCAGGCAGATTTATTTAAAAAATTATTAATCCTGGAGAAAAAATGGAAGAAAAAAAAGAAAATTTAATATCCGAAAGCAATAATGATGTTTTGGAGAGGGTTAGCTCTAAAGATCCATATAAAGATTATTATGCAAAAAAGCAAATAAGTCTTACAAAAAATGCGATAACAGTTTTAGAAAGAAGGTATCTAAAAAGAGATGAATATGGAAATCTTTTAGAAGAGCCCCATGATATGTTTTTAAGGGTTGCAAAAAATATAGCTTCAGCTGAAAGAAATTATAATAAATCAGAATCCGAAATCAGGGAAATTGAAAAGAAATTTTTTGACATTATGACAGATTTGGATTTTCTTCCAAATTCTCCAACCTTAATGAATGCAGGCAGGGAGCTTCAGCAGCTTGCTGCATGCTTCGTTCTGCCAGTTGGTGACTCAATGGCTTCAATTTTTGAAGCTCTCAAGGAAACTGCTCTCATCCAGAAATCCGGCGGAGGAGTGGGCTACTCATTTTCCAACATCAGACCGAAGAATGACGTTGTTCTTTCAACAAAAGGTGTATCCAGTGGACCTATTTCCTTCATGACAGTTTTTAATGCTGCAACTGATACTATTAAGCAAGGTGGAACAAGAAGAGGTGCCAATATGGGTATTTTAAGAGTTGACCATCCTGATATTTTGGAATTTATTACTGCAAAAGAAGATAACGAAAAGTTAAACAATTTCAATATATCTGTCGGAGTGACAGAAGCTTTCATGAAAGCAGTAGAGAATGATGCAGAATACGATATTTTAAATCCCAGAACCAAAGAAGCAGTTACCCGGTATAAAGCAAGGGAAGTTTTTGAAAAGATTGTTTATCAGGCATGGAAAAACGGAGATCCGGGAATTATTTTTCTTGACAGGCTCAATAAAGATAATCCAACTCCCCATATCGGCGTCATTGAAAGCACCAATCCCTGCGGCGAACAACCCTTATTACCGTATGAGGCATGCAACCTTGGTTCTATAAACCTTGCCAATATGGTAAAAGAAGATGATGGAATAAAGTCTATTGATTTTGAAAAGCTAAGGGAAGTAATCAGGACTTCTGTAAGATTTCTGGATGATGTTATTGATGTCAGCAGATATCCTCTGGATAAGATTACTAATATGGTAAAAGGAAACAGAAAGATAGGACTTGGAGTTATGGGGTTAGCTGATATGCTGCTGATGCTGGAAATTCCTTATAACAGCGAGCAGGCTCTTGAAATCAGCAAGAATATTATGTGCTTTATAAATGATATTTCCAAAGAAGCATCAAGGGATCTTTCTGATGAAAGAGGAGAATTTCCTAATTTCAGGGGCAGTGTATATGATACTCCTGATGGTTATAAAATAAGAAATGCTACCACAACAACCATTGCGCCAACAGGCACATTAAGCATTATTGCAGGCTGTTCCAGCGGGATAGAACCTGTTTTTGCAATTTCGTTTGTAAAAAATGTTATGGATAATGATAAACTGGTTGAAGTAAATCCTTATTTTGAAAAAATTGCGATGGAAGAAGGATTTTATTCCATGGAGTTAATGGAAAAAATTGCGGAGAAAGGAAGCCTTAAGGAGATCGAAGAAGTTCCCGAGAAATACAAAAGAATTTTTGTAACAGCTCATGATATTACACCAATCTGGCATGTAAGAATGCAGGCAACTTTTCAGGAATTTGTGGATAACGCAGTTTCAAAGACTGTTAATTTTCCTGCTGATGCAACTGTTAATAATGTTGAAGATGTTTATATGCTTGCGTACAGGCTTGGCTGCAAAGGGATTACCATCTACAGAGATAAAAGCCGCGAGTCTCAAGTTTTAACTGTTGGGAAAAAGGAAAAAGACCAGTTAAAAGAAGAAAAACCGGAAATAACTGTTCGGGAAGGTTTAAGAAAGCTTGCAGAAGCAAAAACAGAGGATGGGAAACAGCTTATAAGAGAAGAAAAAGAGGAAGATGAATTGCATGCTCCAATAAAACCCCGTCCAAGACCGGAGATAACCCATGGAATGACAAAAAAATATATTATTGGGAGCTGCGGAAAGCTGTATGTTACCGTAAATTCTGATGAAAAAGGAATTTGTGAAGTATTTACCAATACAGGAGAAGAAGGTTGTGCTGCTCTTTCTGAGGCAGTAAGCAGACTTATAAGCATAGCAATTCGTTCAGGTATAGATATTGAATCAATAAAACACCAGATTCGGGGAATAAGATGTGTAACCTGTATAGCTGACAGAAATTCGCATGTATTATCCTGTCCGGATGCTATAAGCAAGGCTCTGGAATTTTATCTTAATGGAAGCAACAAATTTGATCTTGATTTTGCAAGCGGGCCTAAATCTCTGATGATCTGCCCCGAAGAAGGATGCGGCGGAATTATGGAACCTGAAGGCGGCTGTTATATCTGCAGAACTTGCGGATTTTCCAAGTGTTCTTAATTAAAATTTTTAAATCATCTGAAAATCTTGGTTCTGATTGGCTTTAACAAATTTTATATGAAATTATTGATAGATTAGTTATGCTTTAGTAAACTTATTTTTGAAAGAACAACAGAGCTGGTAAAAAGAATTAATTATTCTTTTTATGTTTTAATTGTGAATAATATGGATATCAAAACAAAAAATATAATTGAGAAAATAACATTTGTGTTAGTAAAAAAATATGAACCGGATAAAATTATCCTTTTGGGTTCTTATGCTAATGAAAGTTTTAAAAAAGACAGCGATATTGATCTTCTGGTGATAAAAGATACTGAGAAAAAGAATAGGATTGACAGATTTGTTGAAGTTAAAAAAATTATCTATAATCCTAAATTAAAAATTCCTGTATCTCCTCTTGTTTTGACCAAAGACGAATTGCAGAAAAGACTTGACATAGGTGATGGTTTCATTAAGGAAATTGTAAGAAAAGGAAAAGTCCTATATGAAAAATAAAATCACAAAAGAATGGTTTAAAAGAGGAAAGCATGATTTTGAAACTGTAAAACTAATATTCAAGCAGGAAGGATATTATGATGAGATAATATTGTTATTGCAACAATCAATTGAAAGATATCTTAAAAAAAAGAATGCTCCACAGTGAAAAACCTCTGAAAAATCCCCTGGTCAGGTTTTTTCGTTTACTGCTTGCTAACTTTTCATATATTTTTTATTTTTAATGGCTGTAACATCATTTTGTGGTGTTTATTGATGTTAATTTTTACTTTATACTTATGAGATCCAAAAGCAAATTCTTATAAATATGAATTATTATAGTTTTACATTTTAATAACAGTTGTATTAAATAATTTTTATCATGCATATTTATTTTTTTAAACACATTATTTGATTTTATCGAAAATATTTTTTATAAAAATTAAAACACAAGGATTTATAAAAAATAGATGATATTATATTAGTGAACCTCTATATGGCATAGAATAAACTTATAAACATAATGTTAAATGAATTAAATATTTTAATAAGAGTAATAAAAATATTAAATAAAAACAAAATTCCCTATATGGTCACGGGTTCAGTAGCAATGAACTACTATTCTCAACCTCGCATGACCAGAGACATTGACATTGTTATAGAAATCAGAGACATAGAAAAATTCTATAATCCCTTTAAGGATGATTATTATATTGATATCGAAATGATAAAAAAATCAATTCTTAATGAAAGCATGTTTAATATAATTCATTCCACGGAAATAATTAAAATTGATTTCATTATTCGAAAGAACTCGGATTATAGAAAAATAGAGTTTGAAAGAAAAAAGCAGGTAAGATTCGGTAAAATTTCTATTTTTATTGTCAGCATTGAAGACCTGATTATTTCCAAATTAATATGGTCAAGAGACAGTCATTCACAAATGCAGTTAAATGATGTGAAAAATTTACTAAAAGAAGAAGTTGATTTAGAATATATAAAAGAGTGGTCAAAGAAATTGCAGATTTATAACATTTTTGAGGAAATTTTACATCAGAAGCAATACGATGAATGATACTGATTATAATATCAATAAAATATATAGAAAAATGCTGATGAGTTTATCTGGTGAAAAAAGAATGCTGATGAGTTTTTCTATGTTTGATTTATCTGCAAAATTAATGCTTTGCAGTATCAGGAAAACATATCCCAAAAAAGAACTCAGGAAACAGGTTTTTCTTAGACTGTACGGCAATGATTTTAAAAAGGATGAGATAGATAAAATCCTGCTTTCGATCAAATAATTAAAAGTTTATATCTTATTTAAATATATTGATTTCCAGTCATTTTCAACTTTCTATAGCATAAAAAAATACTTCGACTTAGATAGATATCATCGCCAATTTCAATAGCATTTAACTTTTCATTCAATATATTCCTTAATGTATTTGAATCTTATATTTCTGAGATTTTCATATCCTTTTTCGTTTTTTGCCAGTCACAATAATGACTTTTAACAAATTTAGTGTAATAATAAGGGCAATAAAATCTCCCGCCAATCTTCTATCGAACCATTTACACCATTAATCTCAAGTCCAGTTTTATCATAATAAATTTCCAGCTTTTCATTACAACAGCCGCACTTTAAAAGATATCGGGGTGATTTCATTCCATAACTCTTTTTGTGATATACTCTTATTTCTGGTTGTCCAAACCTTTCGGTATTATAAATTTTATTTCTTCTTTTTAATATTTTCATCAATTTTCTTTTTAACCCACCTACTTTTAGTATTTTAAAATAGATTTATTTTTCCTCGTATAAATTTTTTAATCTCAATCCATCCAATAACAATTGTGAATGAAACTGGGGCAAATATTCCAAAACTAAATGACCTCTGAATTTGATTTGACCTAAAAAAGACAATATCTTATCAAAATCAAGAGCCATCTTTTCTTCAGTGTAATATACAGGATAATGCTGTTTTATGCTGTTTTGCATCCTATTTGACAGGTGAAAGATTTTAATAATATCGATGTTTTTTTTAAGTTCTTCAAGTATTTTTTCCTGTTCTTTATGTATATGAGAAAAATCATAGCAAATGCGGTGATACCGGGTATTTTTACAGAATTTGAACATCTCGTCTATGCCGCCAAATATTCTTCTTCTGCTTTCAAAAGTCTCCCAGCATAAATACAATCCTTCCTTTTCCAGAACTGGCTCTATCTTTTCATTTAAAAACTTCTTTACTTCGTCATGCTTTCCCATGCTGGGATGAATGACTATCAGATCACAGTTTAGTAATCCTGCAATCATAGTAGTCTTATTAAAGACTTTTAAAAATAAATCAAGTTTGGATAGATTAAACTGGGCAAAGTGAATAGATGAAACTGTAATATTGCTTTTTTTAAAAGGCATAATAATATCTTTTAATTCTGCAATCAGAAATAATTCAGGATCGAGAAACGCAATCTCTGCAAAGCCTTGCTCCTGGATCACCCACCAATAATCCCCCCCACATAACGGGGATCCGCCTCATATATCTTCTGTATCAGCCGTACCCAGAACTTATTCAGGCCCCTGAAGAATCATCTTCTATAATATGGTTTTTAATTGGCTGTATTCTTTCTTAAGTCTTCCCCTTGTTGTGTTACTCTAATGTCCCAAATACCTGACTGTCTGCCCCTGCAGAATTCTTCCATTCCTTCCAGAGTATATTTCTTTTTACCACTTTTAATTTCAATAGCGACTAAAGTTTTACCGGATTGAAATACAAAATCAATCTCCCTATTTCGATTCAGCCAATAATAAATTATTGCAAGAACGCTCATCACTAATCCCCAATTCAGCCACAAATTCTTCAAGAATAATCAGTTTGGCCTTTCCTTCTTTTATTTCTTTTACACTTTTATCAAAAATACTTTCTTCCCTACTTATTTTTTTCGCTACATCACTGGCATTGTATCCAAAAAATGTCATCTCATACAGGGAATGCGCTGCTACTGATGATTCCCCATACATCTGTATAGACTTGTCTAAAACATAAAATCCCAGCCATTCATCCCAGGGAGACCACTCTAAAGCATACTATCTTTTGTCTCCGCTCATAATACCAAAGACATCGAAGATATATTCCCCAGGTTCGAGCCAGTTCTCTATCTTTGCCACAACAATAGTAGTTGGGGGATTGCTGGACTTTAGACTTAGTTTTTCCAATTCTAAAAGTACATCTTGATATGCTTTATAGTAAA
>JAMCSM010000210.1 GCA_023380915.1 Actinomycetota bacterium
TTCCGGCACGTTGGAGAATGCTATATTCAATTAATCCAATGGTTGGAGTTATCGATGGGTTCAGGTGGTCTATAATTGGCAAAGGTGTTAATTTTTATATGCCAGGTTTTATTTTATCAATTGCTCTGGCACTTTTTATTCTTATTATGGGAATAATATATTTCAGGAAAACTGAAAAGACATTTGCAGATAGAATATAAAATATCTAGGATCCAAGTCCTACTGGAGTGTTTAATTTAAATGAGTACTGTAATTGAAGTAGAAAATTTAGGTAAAAAATATATAATTTCGCACCAGCTGCAGCAGAGATATATTGCATTAAGAGATGTTATCGCAGACGGTACTAAAAAGCTGTTCTCAAGAAGAAATCAGTCCATTTCTAAACGCGAGATGTTCTGGGCCTTAAGAGAAGTAAGTTTTATAGTAAATCAAGGCGATAGGATTGGGATTATAGGCAGAAATGGTGCGGGAAAGACAACAGTGCTTAAAATCCTAAGTAGAGTAACAGAACCTTCCGAAGGAATAGTTAAAATTAAAGGCAGGGTTTCCAGTTTGCTTGAAGTAGGTACAGGTTTTCATCCCGAATTGACCGGAAGGGAGAATATATATTTTAACGGTGCAATACTTGGGATGACAAGAAAAGAGATTAAGAAAAAATTTGACGAGATAGTAGATTTTGCAGAAGTAGAGAAATTCCTGGATACACCTGTAAAAAGGTATTCTTCGGGAATGTATGTGAGACTTGCCTTTGCAGTAGCTGCCCACCTGGATTCAGAGATTTTATTGGTAGACGAAGTATTGGCCGTTGGAGATTCACAGTTTCAGAAAAAATGTTTAGGTAAGATGGATGATGTATCCAGCAAAGAAGGTAGAACTGTTTTATTTGTAAGTCATAATATGGCAATAATAAGGAATTTATGCACCAGAGGAATATTATTTTCCAATGGCAAAATTCAATATTCTGGAGATGTTGAAGATGCTATATCAAAATATGAATATGATAATCCAAATGAAAATACAGTATGGAATAACCCAAAAAATATGAACGATTGTGTTCTTTTTGATGTAGAATCGATTTCTGTCCTGGATTCGAAAATGAATAATAAAAAAAATTATTATAATAGTGAGAAAATATTAGTAAGAATTGATTTTTTTGCAAAGGAAATCCATTCACAGATGAAAATACAGTTATTCATAATCAAGTATGGTGAAATTGCCTTTACTTATCCAATTTTTATTTATGAAAAATACAAAATTTCAAGTGGAAGATACCGTCTCTTCTGTGAAATACCTGCAAATTTATTAAGCCCCGGAAACTATTTTTTAACTGTTGATGTTTCATTATATAATATTCAGGGGATTGCGATATACGATCATATATTAAACTTTGAAGTAATAATGGATAAAATGGAGTATATGCCACATTTAGAAAATATACCTGGTTATGTTTTTCCGGTATTGGAATGGTATATTGAAAGTTAGAAAATAATTTTATTAGACAGTTAAACTAAAAATATGACTATTAGCCAACCTTTATTCAGCATTGCAATTCCTGTGTTTAACCGCCTTATTTATTTTAAAGCAGCTCTGCAAAGTGTTTTAGACCAGACTTTTAAGGATTTTGAACTGGTAATAGTTGATGATTGCAGCACTGATGGAACATGGGAATATATTCAAACTATCAAAGACCCCAGAGTAAGAATTTTTAGAAATCAAAAAAATTTAGGTATAGTTCAAAATTGGAAGTGTTGTATAGAAAAAGCAAATGGCAGATGGTTTAAGTTTTTAATGTCCGATGATTTAATGTTTCCGGATTCTTTGCAGATTTTAAATACTCTGATCAATAAATTCCCTGACAATTTTGTTATTGTTACAAGTGGTATTGGTTTTAGTGAGTTTGAAAATATCAAATCATTTTTTAATAAGAGAAATCGGGAGATTATGCAACCCGAAAAATACCTTATCCCAATGGAAGAAATTATAAGGGAAAGGAAACACTTTAACCAGACATGGGCGATGCCAAATTCTTATACGCTTTTAACTGATGATTTAAAAGAATTAGTAAAAACACAGAATTATAAGGATGTAGAATCTAAATTAGGTAAAACCGGGCATTGCGTTGATTATTATATACTATATGCAATAGCACAAAAATATAAAACAATGATTGAAATGGATATTCCGCTGTATGGTGTGAGGTATCATGAAGCTAATCTATCCAGGTCATATTCTGATAATCTTTTATATCATTTGAACGGTGATAAATATATCCATTATATGTTATATAACTATAAGGGAATTGAAAACTTTTTTATTATAAGGCATGCTTTCAGGGTTTATTTCCATAAAATTAGAAATAAGAGAGAAATACTGACCCTGGCTTTTTTAAGGAAAGCACTTGAATTGTGCATTTTCATTTTTCGGCATATTTTTGGTATTAATAAAAAGTTTAAAGCTTAAGATTTATTTTTTAGATGCAAAAGAAAAATATTATTTGCTTAACTCCGATAAGAAATGAATCCTGGATATTGGATAAATTCTTAAAATGTGCCAGCCTCTGGGCAGATTATATAATTATTTCAG
>JAMCSM010000211.1 GCA_023380915.1 Actinomycetota bacterium
CTCCTGCACCTGATGGTGTAAAGGTTGCAAAGCGACTTTTAAATTTAATTTAAAATAAACAGTTTTTTTAAAATTTTTATATCTTTTCATTCAAAATTTAAGGGGGTGAAAATGGAAAGAGTTAGTTTTATTTATAAAATTCATCCGGAAATGAAGGGGGAGTATAAAAAAGCACATGATAATATCTGGTCAGAGTTAAAGAAAGCCATAAAAGAATGCGGGATAAACAACTGGTCTATCTACTTTAGCGATGATGGAACCATGTTTTCATATTTTGAAACAGAAAATTTTGGAAAATCGATGAGCCAATTAGGAAGTATGGAAATAAATACAAAATGGCAAAATTATATGGAAAAATTTTTTGTAAAAAATAAAGAAGATATTATTGGTCCCGAAATCAAAATGCTTGAAAATGTTTTTTATCTTCCCTAAAAATTTTTGTTTATTAAATGTTGTTATGATTTAGAAAATAATAACAACATATATATAAAAAAGTAAAAGGAGGAATGGTGAGTAACTTAAAAAAAGTATTTATGCTGTGTTTTTTAACAGTCATTATACTGACATTAGTTATTTTAACTGGCTGTAAAACACAAACAAGTGCTACTGCTGCAACTACAGCACAGGAAACAACTACAACGGCAGCACAAGAAACAACAACAACTGCAGCATCAACGGAAACAACTGTAGATACAAAGATACAATATACTTATGAAAAATTAAGAGAAATGGCAAAAGCCGGTAAGTATGTTGGTGAACCAGCTAAAGGGCACACACTTGCATTTGCCAATTATCTTGCTTCATTCCCATTCTGTAAAAGTGTTGAAGATAATATCAAAAAACAGTGGAAACTTGCAGGTGGTGCAGATGCCGATCTGACAATCCTCGACAATGCTTATGATGTTGCAACTGCAATTAAAAATGCTGACATAATTTACAGCAAGAAACCTGAAGTATTTCTCGAGTTTCAGGGAGATGCCAAAGTAAATGCTATGGTTGGGAAAAAAGCTGCAGAGTTAGGGATTTACGTAATTGCCATAGATGTTCCTGTACCTGGATTTCCTTTTATGGGTATTAACAACTATGGTACATCTTTACTGGTAGGTCAATGGGCTGCAGAACAAGTTGATAAAGTATTTGGCGGATGGGATAAGGTTGACAGAGTGTTTTACCTTTGGAGTCCATCTATTGGAGAAACGGTTGCGTTGAGAATGTGGGGTGAAGTTGATACATTTGTGGAAAAATTCGGTGGATCAGCAGATCCTAGAGTAGAAGGAACTAAGGGAACTCTTGTTGATTCAGGAAGTACTACAGAGACAGCACAAAAAGCAATGACTGATATACTTGCCAAATATCCTGAAGCAAAGACTTTCATCACTTTCTGTCTTAATGATGAGGCTGGTGCTGGTGTTCAGTCTGCCGCTGAGATAGCAGGAAGATGGGATCCTGACAAATGGCTTTTATGCACACAGGGTTTAGATGATCTTGGCATACAACTTATGAGAAAAGGTGTGATTGATGGCTGTGGTGCATATTTCCCTGAGACATACGGTGAATATCTGATTCCTGGAGCTTTAACTTATATGTATAAAAATCCTGTTCCACCTTATATGTATATCGATAATGTACTTATTACACCAGATAATATTAGTCAATACTATCCACAATAATTAATTTTCTAAAAAGATTATATAGACAAGGGGGAGCAAATATATTCCCCCTTGAAAAAATTTTAAAACAAACACATTTTTAAAATTAAGGGATTTATTATGTATATGAATAATGAATTTATTTTAGAGATGAAAAATATCTCAAAAAGTTTTCCAGGAGTTCAAGCTCTTGATGATGTAAGTTTAAAATTAAAAAAAGGTGAAATCCTTGGACTTCTTGGAGAAAATGGAGCAGGAAAATCAACACTTATCAAAATTTTATCCGGAGTTTATTCCTTGGAAAAAGGAAAGATTTTAATTGACGGAGAACCAGTTATTTTTAACGATCCATCTTACAGTTTATCTATGGGAATAAGAGTAATTTATCAGGAACTCACAGGTTTTGAACCATTAACTGTTGCTGAAAACATATTTGCAGGAGAAGTTATAAGTAATAAGTTAGGATTTGTACGTTGGAATAAAATGATTGATGAATCAAAAGATATTCTGAAAAGATTGGAATCCGATATTAAGCCTTTAGAGTTGATGGAAAATTTAACAGTTGCAGAAAAGCAAATAGTAGAAATAGGAAAGGCAATAAGAAAGAAAGCTAAAATATTAATTATGGACGAACCAACTTCTGCTTTAAATGAAAAAGAAGTATTAATTCTTTATAAAATAATGAGAAAACTCAAATCAGAAGGTGTTTCAATCATTTATATTTCCCATAGAATAGAAGAAATATTTCAGATAACCGACAGGGTTGTGATTTTACGGGACGGAAGAAAGGTGGGAGATATAATAACTAAAGATACAGATATAAAAACTTTAATCAGCATGATTGTTGGACGGGAATTGGTTGAGCAGTATCCAAAACAGAATATTGAAAAAGGTAAAGTAATACTTGAAGTGAAAAATCTTACATATATGAATAAAATAAAAAATATTTCTTTTATGCTGAAAGAAGGCGAAATCGTGGCCTTCTTTGGTCTTTTGGGATCAGGGATTCAGCAGCTGTTTCCTGTGCTCTTTGGAATCAAAAAAAAGACATCAGGAGAAGTTTATGTTGAAGGTAAAAGAGTCGAAATTTATCATACCAATACTTCTAAAAAAAATAAGATAGGCTATGTACCTGTTGACAGGAAAGAAGAAGGACTGGCCCTATCTTTAGATATAAAGGAAAATATAACATCTGCAAATATTGAAAACATGGGGAAAGGATTTATTTTTGATAAAACAACGGAAACCAATCATTCAAAAAACTGGTTTAATAAGCTGAATATAAAAGCACCCAGTATGAATATGGTTGTAAATAATCTTTCAGGCGGAAATCAACAAAAAGTTGTAGTTTCAAAATGGCTTGAAAGAGGTTCGAAAATATTAATCATGAATGAACCAACCCGGGGTATTGACGTAGGGTCAAAAGCTGAAATTTATGGGATAACTGAAAATCTGTGTAAAAATGGAGTCGGTGTCTTAATGGTCTCTTCCGAGCTTCCGGAGATAATTGCCATATCCGATAGGGTTATCATAA
>JAMCSM010000212.1 GCA_023380915.1 Actinomycetota bacterium
TCCAAAAGGAGAGTTTTTTTTTCTTCATCTTTTGTTAAAATTTTAATTGCCATATTCCAGTGAACTGCAACTGTATCGCCATTTTTCAAGTTTGGTAGAATTTTTGAGTCAAAAGGCAGACTTTCCTTATTAGTTGTTAATTGATAATTTTTATTTCCTTGTTTGAGAGAATTTAAGTTAATTTCAAGTTTGTTATCTTTTATTCTTTCAACTTTTCCCCATCTAATCATGCATTGGTTGATAGATTCTAAGTTAAAAGGAACGGCATTACTTGCTTTACCAACGCCAACATGAATGACTTGAAATAAATGACTGGGTATAAATACTTTTGGTGGTTTTTGTTTTAATTCATCTATAAAAAAATCTGGTACTCCTTGTATCCTAAAATTTTCCAAAAGAAGATTATAATGTTCCACTTTTGCTTTTTTCAGAAGTTCATTTCCAATCCAATAACTTTCAATAACCTTATGAGAAAAAATCGGTAGATTTGTAATCTTTGCAATTGTTTTTAGATATGGATAGAGGACAATAAACTTACTAACTTCACGTTTAACGCCTGTACATTTACCATCTATAATACATTCTCTAAATTTTGCCGGTGCAGTGTTTTGTCCACAATACCCCAGTGAATTTGGTGCTAGGGAAAATCGACACTCGAGTTGTAGAGCTTTAATATCCACCTTGTTATTATACAATATAAATTATTTTTTAATTCAATATAATGATTCTTGTCAGAAAAATGTCTGAATTCCGTCAAGCAGAATTAATAACCCTTTATTAAGATTAGGCCAAATGATAACGACTGAAATATTTATTTATGTCCTTTTAGTTCTGTTAATCTATTACGCGTTTTAAATCCTCGTTACACTTTTATAAGATTTTTATATTAAAATATAATTTATGAAAATTTATGTCTTTGGAAATAAAGATTTGAATTTTGATAATGCCCCTTTTAAAGTAGTAAAAAAACTTAAGGGTAAGATTCAAAATTTAGAGTTTATAATAGTCAATCCTAACGAAGATTTACCATTTGAAGACGGTCAAGATGTGGTAATGGTTGATACTGTTTTAGGAATTAATAAGGTAGAAATAATAAGTGATAATGATTTAGATAAGCTAATTCTTGGGAAAAGTACTACTGTTCATGATTTTGATTTGGGATTTCAACTAAAATATCTTAAAAAATTAGGAAAAATCGGTAAAGTGATAATTATCGGATTACCGATGAATAGCAAACTTGATTATTCTTTAATCCAATCTACCTTAAGGAAATTAGTGGCGCAGGACATACAAGGATCATAAGCTCTGATAATTTTTTCTGCATCTTGATGCAAAGTATTTTCATCTTTATCTAAGTTCTCATTGAAATATTGTTTGAGGTAAGATTCTATATTAATTTGGTTTTGAGAAGTGGGGACAATGACATCATAATCTTCTATCATGCCAGATTGATTTGCCATATGGTAAAGAATTCCTCTTGGTGCTTCTACTACTCCTACACCTATCCCTGCTTGAGGCGTTTTCCTAATTGGTTTTTCATCTTGAATTTTTATAGTTTTAAGAATATCAATGGCATCATCAACGCATTGTAAAATTTCAATCGCTTGAGCAAGATTATTGTGATAAATGTTGTTTGAGGGGAAGGCTGATAAATAAAGAACTAAATCTGCTTTAGTGCGTGGATTAAGGACATCACTATTATAATTTATGCGGGCAAGTGAACCTACCAAATAGTCTTCAGAGTTTTCCGAAAAGACATAGCCTTCAGATTCCGAATAAGGAATAACAACTTTTTTGAGAAAGTTAAGAAATTCAGCCTCTTGTACTTTTTTTCCACTGGAGTTAACAATTACTCCCTCTAGAAAATCATAAGTTTTATCATTTCTGAGTGCAAGATAATCACATTTTCGGACTAATTTTGCATTCCATTCATAAAAAGTCTTTATTCCTCGAAGTATTTGCGGTCTTATTTTCTCAAGCCTATCGATTAGTTCTGAAAATCGTGTTGTGTCCGGAGTTTTTAAAAATCCGCCTACTGTGGGAAATGGCGCATGAATGGCAGCACCTATAATTACATTTGTTATATCTGTACCGAGTTTTTTTATGTCAAAAGAATCATGTAAAAGTGTATGCCCAAAATTATTTGAGTCATCAGGGATATCTAAAATTGAATCGATACCTAAAACATCAGGTAAAGTAAAGAAATAAAGATGCAAAGCATGGTCACGGATCATAAGAGCATCATAGGCAAGACGTCTTAAGAGCTTGGTTTGCTCTGAGATTTCAATGCCTTGAGATTTTTCAATTGCTTTTAGAGATGCAAATAAATGAGCAACAGAGCAGGTCCCACAGATGCGAGACAAGAAAGATGGAACAGCAATAATTGGTTTTCCAATAACTGCTGTTGTATAAAATCTTCTATAATCCTGGATCATAAATTTAAGATCCGTTACTTTTCCATCACTAACAGTTACTTTAAGGCCTGCTGATCCTTCAACTTTTGTTATACTGTCAATTGTTATTTCACCTGAATGCATAGTTAAGCAATATTAAATAATTTTAAATATTTATTTAAGATTTCTAAAAATGTATTTACATTCATTGGACACCCTGGAACCATATCATCCACTTTAATTACATCCGAAAGTTTTCTAACTTTTTCGCTATAATTAAAATTACTCATATACCATTGTATTCTTTCAGTTATTTTATCAGGTGTAAATTCATTTCTACTAGCTGATGGTAAGCCCGTACAAGCGCAGGCTCCAATTGCTACAACATATTTTGCATTGTCTCTTATTTTTTGGACTTCTGTGGCTTGTTTGTCTGATGAAACAGCGCCTTCTATAAAAGCTACATCAAGTCCTTCCATAGAATTTTTTGATTTGAGTGATTTAAGATAACGGAATTCAACTAGTTTTTTCCAAGTATCTAGATAATCA
>JAMCSM010000213.1:0-451 GCA_023380915.1 Actinomycetota bacterium
GCTCAATTTGTATATATTTTTGTACTTTGTAATGAAATAATTTAATTTTTATATTAACAACCAATATTTTTAAATAAAGGTAATAAATATTATTGATTTTTAAATAAAATAAACATAGTTTAAGATAAAGATAATATATTATTTTAAAAAATAGGTGATATCAAGGTAAGTTTTTGGGGTTGTTAATATAAAAATTAAATTATTTCGTTACAAAGTACAAAAATATATACAAATTGAGCAAATCCAATTAATATAAATATTTATTAATATTTTATATTTGCTGCATATTTAAGTCAACATCTTATTTAGATGTTCTCCTTGCAATTCGTTTAATTGGGTTAATTAAATATTGATGCGAAAATATACTGTTACTCAAAGATGTAAGTTAAAGACTGTCTTTTAATATATCTTTCAAGGCTGTATATCTTCTTTCTACAGGATTTTTATTAAC
>JAMCSM010000213.1:461-4453 GCA_023380915.1 Actinomycetota bacterium
CGCTTTTTGTAAGTTTTCTAAAAATGTCCTGGATTTCCGGTTCAGCTACAAAGGGAATTTAATCGTTCAAATTCCGATAGACGTTGTGCGCATTGCCATCCCGCTTTTATTTTATTTCTCCATCATTTAATGAGGTTAATTGCATGATAGAAAAATATTGTGCCAAAGTCATGTTAAAGACTGTCTTTTAATATATCTTTCAAGGCTGTATATCTTCTTTCTACAGGATTTTTATTAACCGCAATTCCTATTGCTTTTTTACTTCCGATAATCACAGCAACCTCTCTGGCCCTTGTAATTGCCGTATAAAGAAGATTCCTTTGAAGAAGCATATAATGTGATGTCAAAATTGGAATTATCACACATTTAAACTCCGAACCCTGTGATTTATGTATAGATATTGCGTACGAGAGACTAATTTCATCCAAGTCGTAAAAATCATAATCAATATTCCTGCCATCATAGTTAACAGTTAATTCTTTCATTTCAAGGTCTATAGATTTAATAAATCCGATATCTCCATTATAGACGTCTTTTTCATAATTGTTTTTTAACTGTATTACTTTATCATTTACTTTATAGACTGTATTTCCCCTTGTCAGCATAGGCTTATTTTTGTTTAATCTTTCCTGGATCTTTTGATTGAGATTCGAAACACCTACTATTCCTTTATGTGTAGGCACCAGGACTTGTATATCATTAAACGGGTCATAACCGAAAGAACCAGGGATTTTTTGTGTGATAAGATTCAATATCAATTCAACTACCTGTTCCGGGTCAATTTTATCGATAAAAAAGAAATCATTATAATTAGATCTTGATATATTCGGGTAGATGCCATCCCTTATCTTGTGGGCATTGAGGATTATCTGACTGTTGCCTTCCTGCCTGTATATTTTTTTTAGTTCAACTACTGGAAATATGCCCGAATTTATGATGTCCGCAAGGACATTTCCGGGGCCGACCGCAGGTAGTTGGTCTATATCGCCAACAAATATCAAATATGTATCCCTGCCGATAGCCTTTAGCAAACTTTTGACAAGCCTTATGTCAAGCATCGACGCTTCATCTATAATAACAAGATCTGCGTCGAGATTATCATCTTCATTTTTCAGGAACTTATTTATTTTAGGTTGATACTTAAGGAGCCTGTGGATTGTTTTGGCTTCTTTGGAAGTTGCTTCAGTCAATCTTTTAGCAGCTCTCCCCGTTGGAGCGGCAATCAATACTTTCTTTTTATTCTGTTCAAATAATTTTATTATAAAATTAAGAATCGTGCTTTTTCCGGTTCCGGGGCTTCCGGTGATTATCAGTATTTTTTCATTTAAAGATTTTGTTATTGCCTCTATTTGAATTTCATCCAGAAGTACATTATTTTCACCGGAAATTTTGTTAATATTGATTACCAAATCTGTATTCTCGTGACTAAATTTATTGTTATGACAATTATTCAATTCCAGCAGTTTTTCACAAACATATTTTTCATCATCAAAAATATTTTTTAAGTAGATCTTTTTGATACCTTCTTCTATAATTATGATTTTTCCTTCTTCTTCAAGGATTTTAATTGATTCATAAATTTGCGATCTTTCCACTTCAAGCAAATTTTGTGCGATTTCGATAAATTCATCAAAAGGATAATAGCAGTGGCCTGAATCCGTTGCTTCATTCATAAGATAAACAATCCCCGATTTAATCCTGAAAATGGAATCCTTTTCTATCCCTAATTTTTCTGATATTTTATCTGCAGTCCTGAAACCTATTCCCACCACATCTTCAATAAGCTTATAAGGATTTGACCTTAAAATATTTACTGAATTACTTCCATATATATTATAAATTTTTATTGCATAGCTGTTGCTGATTCCGTACGACTGCATAAAGATCATGATCTCTCTAACGTCTTTTTGTTTTTTCCATTCATTTTTTATCATCCCAATTCTTCTGTTACCGAAGCCTTCTATTTCTGATAATCTTTCAGGGTTGTAATCAAGGATATCAAGTGTTTCAAGTTTGAATTTTGAAACGATCTTTCTGGACATAGCTGGACCTATGCCTTTTATAAGGCCTGAACCCAGATATTTTTCTATACCTTCAACGGTTGTAGGATTAAGAAATTCAATATTTTTAATTTCAAATTGTTTTCCATATTTTTTATTGAAAACCCATTTGCCTGATATTTCAATTTTTTCTCCGGGCTGGATTTCAATAGAATAACCTGTAATAGTTATTATTTCATTGCCATCTTCAGTTCGTAATTTACCAATAAAATAATCATTTTCAGGATTTTTGTATACTATTCTTTCAAGAACTCCCTTGATTTTTATATTATGGTTTTCATCATTATTATTCATTATTTATTATTTACATGGGTTTTGAGAAATGGTTAAAAATTGTTATTTCCAAGATAATTTCTGACAAAATTAACTATCTCATCCTGAAAAATACTTTTTTGGGTTCCATCTTTTCTTAGCTCAATGTCAACTTTTCTCTCTTTCTTAAAATTCCTGCCCAATATTATTTTGATGGGTATCCCTATCAAATCAGAATCCTTAAATTTTACTCCTGCTCTTACATCCCTATCATCAAATAAGACATCAATGCCAGCATTTTTTAAATCTTCATGAATTTTTTCAGCAGAGCTGCAAAGAGTTTCATCATCCATACCGGTTAAAATGATATTAACTAAAAAAGGAGCTATGGAGATTGGCCAGATTATACCGTTTTTATCATATAATTGTTCAATGGCAGCCGAAAGAATTCTGCTGATACCAATTCCATAACAGCCCATTACAAAGGGTCTAAGCTCCCCTTTATTATCCAGGAATTTAGCATCCATTTTCTGGCTGTATTTAGTACCAAGTTTAAAAATATGGCCTATTTCTATACCCTTTTCAAAAATCAGTTTTCCTTCGCATAGGGGACATAAATCTTCTTCTGAAGGAAAAGCAAAATCTCCGAATTCTACAACATTAAAATCCCTGGGATAATTGACATTAATTAGATGATAGTTTTCTTTATTTGCACCTGTAATAAAATTTTTTTTATTTTTTATTGAATCATCTGCATATATGTTGATTGAAGAGTCAAGGCCTACCGGTCCCAGATAACCTGCATGTAAATTTTTGGCAAGCCCATGTTCAGTTAGAATTTCCAATTTTTTATTAACAAATTTTTCAAATTTGGAAATATTCAATTCTTTTTCTGCACTGATAAGTACTGCAAAAATATTCTTATCTGTATCTTTAAGAAGCATAGTTTTTACTATTTTATCGGAAGGAACTTTTAGAAACTCGACCAGTGATTTTATAGTTGTAATTCCCGGAGTCCAAACTTCAAGAGTATCTTCCATTTCTTCCGGATCTTCAATTGTGTTATTTTTTTTATTTGTTTTAAATTTTGCCTTGTTATAATTGGCTGCATAACTACAAGAATTACAGCGAACAAGCTGATCTTCTCCGTTTTCAGCCATTATAGTGAATTCATGAGAAAATTTTCCTCCAATTAATCCTGTATCTGCTTCAATGACATTAAACCTTAAGTTCAATCTTTTTAAAATCCTGCTGTAGCACTCATACATTTTATCGTAAATTGAATCAAGTTCTTCCTCATTTTGGGAGAAGCTATAAGCATCTTTCATAATAAATTCCCTGGCTCTTAAAAGACCATATCTTGGCCTTATTTCATCCCTGAATTTTACCTGAATTTGATACAGATTTATCGGAAGTTCCTTGTAAGATTTTATATCAATATAAGCAAGATAGGTCATTATTTCTTCATGCGTCGGGCCAAGACAAAAATCTCTTTCATTTCTGTCTTTTAACCTGAACATTTCAGGGCCGTACTCGTACCATCTTTCCGATTGAATCCATAAATCTGCTGGTTGTATAGCTGGAAGAAGCATTTCAATTGCACCTGTTCTGTTCATTTCTTCCCTTACGATATTTTCTATTTTTTTTAATATTTTTAAGCCAAGTGGTAAAAATGCATAT
>JAMCSM010000214.1 GCA_023380915.1 Actinomycetota bacterium
AATGATTAAACAAAATAGGCAAAATTGCCTAAAATCCCGCGCATATTGCCACTACTTTTTACCCCCTTAAAGGGGAAATTCTTCGGCAGCAGTGACGTTTTTAGGCGAAGCTATCTTTAATATCCTAAGTATCTTGTTTGCAAGTTCATTAGCCTTTGTCTTGACAAGATAAGGCCTGCTCTCAATATATATCTTTGCAAATTGAAGAGAGTTAATTGCCTGTCTTATCTTTTCGGCAGAAGCTCTGATATTGTTTTTGGCCAGTTTGTATTCAATATGGCGTGCCAGCAGAAATGCCAGAAAACAGATTACAAAATGACCTTTAATCCTTTTAGGTGTCCACACAAATACCGGTCTTACTTCAAGCGTTGATTTCATGATTTTAAATGAATCTTCTATTTTCCAGAGACTGTGATAGGCGTCAATTGCGTCCTCTGGGCTTATGCTGTCTTCATTGGTAGCAATGGCATAGTAGCCGTCAAAGCGCTCGTCAGCTTCTATTGCGTCTTCATTAAGATAATAAGTTGGCCTTCTATCTTCTTCTTTGATGTATTTTTTAGCACCCCTTTTGTTGGATGCTTTAATCTTAGAGGGACTTTTTAGAAGCTCCTTTGCTTTTTCAATGGCCCTGTCCCTGTCCATTTTATCCTTTCTGGCCCTGGCATCTGAATAAGTAATAATAATTTTCTGGGCTATCTTGCGTTCTACGGGACCAGCTTTGAATGTATGCTCTATGACTTTGTATTTTAGAAACTGTTCTTCTAAATCAATATAGCCTCCACTAAGAGCTGCCACCTTTACTGCCTCGGATGCCTGTTTTAGGCGGTAGGCAAAGATGTAGGAGTATCCTGCATCCTCTATCTCTTTTAGATTTATCTTAGAGGAGATGCCCTTGTCAGCAACAATGATGAGCTTTCTAACTCCAAATCGGCGCTTTAGGGCATCAAGGGCAGAAGGCAGTGTTTTTCCGTCAAAGGTGTTGCCTGAAAAGAGCTCATAACCTACTGGACGTCCATAGCAGTCAATTACCAGTCCCAGGACGACCTGGACCTTGTTTGGTTTGCCGTCTTTGGAAAAACCAAAATCCTTCAGGTCATCAGATCTTTCTGAACAAAACGAGATGGTTGTAACATCATAGAAAACGACATCAACTTCCATGTTAAAAAGGCTTTTATTTCTCTCAAAGATTTCTGCCTCTATCTCTTCTTTGGCATCTGCTAAGACGTCCAGGCTTCGGTAGATCTGGTGAAGGTCTGTCTCTTTTAGGCCCATATATTTGTTTTGTCCATTGTAGGCAGCCAGTTTTGAAGATGGACTGAGCAGATGGTTAAGTGTCATCAAAAAAGAGGCTGAGCTAAGACAGTAGCCAATTTTTGTTTTTGATGCAATGTGTGAAAGGATAGAATCAAGACCGAAGGTGTCCCATATCTTTTTGTACACGATATGACCCCAGTTTACAATTTCTGATTCGGAGATATTATCTAGGCTGGCAAGTGTGGGGGCACCTGATAGCTCCAGGAGTTTTTTTGCAAAGCTTTGAATGCTTGTATCGTTTTTTATCTTGTCTAATCTTCCCAGGCCAAATAGAACTTTATGGCGGGTTACACCATCTTCCTTATAGGAATGAACCACCTGGCAGTACTCGTATTTTCCTGATTTTGTCATCTTGATAAACATAGTTAGATGATACCACTATAAAACTGATAATTCAAGTTAATTATCGATATTTGTAAGAATATATTGCCACCACTATTTTTAAGATATTTAATGAAATTAGTCCATTTTGTGCTTAAAATAGCTGGAGTTAGAAGTAAAATTGGGTAACAAGTGTCAAACTTGAGTGCTGCCTAAATAGATATTCTCATATAAGATGGTTTGTTTAAACGATTCTGGGAATATTTCTTTGATATATTGAATTCTTTCTATTCTGCTACTTGTATAAAAAGGTTTATTTGCCATCGCTACGCCAAAAATAAAATCTAGCATAATGCGAACAGCCTTTAATGAATTTAACCTTAATATTTCTTTAGTTGGATTTTGAAGTTTAGTTATAAAGTTTTTAATATTTTCAAGCTCTTCAATGAATCCCTTATTTAAGAGAATAGCTAAAAATAAACCTGGTTTTGGAAATTCTTCCTCATCAAATTTAATTTCTTCACCATTAATTAATAGACCATCATATTTACAAATAAACCTATATTTTTTCAAAGAGTCACAAAAAAATTCTTTTTGATTAATGAACTGGATATTAAGTAATGGATAATTATTATTAGTAAAATTAATATTTATATTAGAATGCATAATGATAATTAAATTGATATCAGAAAAATCAGATATAAATTCACCTCTTGGGAGGCTTCCCACAACGTATACAGAAATTATTTTATGCTCAGAGGATTTATTAAGTTCAGAAAC
The DNA here is from genome assembly GCA_023380915.1 of Actinomycetota bacterium. The sequence goes on from JAMCSM010000214.1 coordinate 2,416, forward strand.
AACTGACTTTATATCTTCTATAAAATTTGTTGGAAAATTTTTTATAGAAGTCTTATTTACTATTTTAAAATTTTTCTGTAATTCAAGATATTCATTCATAATATTTGCCTGTTCATTAAGATCAACAGGAATTTTATAATAATCAATCAACTTCAAAGATATAGACTCAATATTCTCTTTAACTAATTTCAAAGTATTAAGCTCTTTGATTGTGATTTCATTTCTCCATTTTTTATATGCATTTTCTCCAAGTTTTTCCATCTCATTCATTCCATATTCTGAAAGGTTATTTATATATTCAGGAGTTAGCATTATTTTTGCTAATTGAATATTCTGGAAATCTGAATTATATTTTAAATTGCTAATAAAATGATGTTGATATGTTCGTTTGCGAAGACATACTGCGATTCCAGAATCTGAAGAATTTTGGTCCCATTTATATAAAAAATCAAAAATATCTATATCTTCAAGAGTATTTTTATAGGAGTTAAAATTTTTTAATCTAATACTGTCAGGTTCTTTTAATGGAGAATCTTCATTTTGCATCATCCACCAAACTAATCGTAAAATTTTATCTTTAATTGTATGAATAAATTCGAGAAAAACTCCTTCATAATAAATAACAATATCTTCCGGTTTAAAGTTTTTATCTTGGGTATAAATTCCATTTGCAACGGTATTTAATAACTCTATCGTCAATGTTGCCTCCAATATTGCTCTTTCAAGTTCTATGGAATACTGACTCCGTTTTTGCACAACATAACATTGCTTCGTCATTCTCCCTAATACTTCAAGCTGTTGTTCTGTAGTCGTTTTTTTGTAGACTAAAACTGTAAGACCACTACAAAGTTTTTCCAATGATGATTTATCTATTATTTTATTAATTATTATTTAAAAATTTTTTCGATTTTTCCTAACTATGAATTAATAAATATCAAACTCAGTGGCATAAATAAGATTATAATTAAGTTAAGAAAAAATAAAAATTTAATAAATATTTTTAAGTCTTTTTAAAAAATATCCTATATCTTTCTTATAAAGTTTTGCTAGTTCGGTGCTTGTATGCAATATTTAAAAATCTATTAAGTTAATTTTGATTATTAAAAAAAAATCTTATAATTTTCTTAATCGTTATAAGATTCTTCATCAATTATACCTCCACAATGGGGACACTTCTTAGATTTTTTCTTTTTATCATGTAGTTCACTAATCATTCCAGAACTTATAATTCCAGCAGGCAGAGCAAATAGTCCAATGCCAAGAATTGCTATAAATGCACTTAACGTTTTTCCTAAAATAGTAACAGGATATATATCACCATAGCCAACAGTAGTCAGTGTTATAATGGCCCACCACATAGATTCAGGGATATTTGAGAACTTTTCAGGCTGGGCTTCTCTTTCAAATTCATATATTAAACTTGCAGCAATAATAAGTAACAAAACTACAACAAATAGAGTTACTAAAAGTTCTGCTTTTTTCTTTCTGATTACCCTACCCAGTGTCTGTAAAGAATCAAAATATCTCCCAAATTTAAATATTCGGAATATTCTAACAAGCCTAATTATTCTTAAAAATCTTAAATCTATTGAAATAATAAAAGGAATATAAAATGGAAGTACTGCAAATAAATCTACTAGGGCAAGTGGGGTAAAAATGTATTTAATCCTACCTTTTATCCTTCCTTTATATCTATTATCAACAATGCAAGTCCAAAGTCTTAAAACATATTCTACTGAAAATATTACGACAGAAATAACATCAAAAATATAAAAGATGTAAGCATAGTTTGAAGATATGCTTTTAACTGATTCTAAAATTATGGCAACAACATTTAAAAAAATAAGAGATATTATAAATATATTAAATATTTTACTTGGAATATCCCCTGGTTCTGCTTTTTCAATGATATGGTATATTCTATGCCTTATTTTGTAGTACATATTTGGATATTAAGATATTAAATTATAATTTTAATAATTCCTATTAATTTTAATATTATTTAACTATAATATAAAACAATTTTTAGAATTTACTTCAAATTAAGGAAGTACTTTTTGAGAAAGAAAAGAATAAGTTATTTATTTTTCATTTCTATTCTACTGATATCTTCACTTTTTATATCCTGTAGTACAACACAAACTCAATTAAAAACTTCAAACCCTGAAACAATAGTTTCCGCAACATTAAAGTCATCATTAATTGAGACATCTGCAGAGGCTAAAACTATAGCAAAAGAAACAGAAACCATTCCAGAAACAAATACCATTGAATCAGCAAAAGAGACTGCGGAAACAAAGTTTTCTGAAACTGTACAAGAAGTAATTACGGATACGACAATTGCTACTATTAAAAGCCCTCTTAAAGTTCACTTTATTGATGTTGGCCAGGGAGATTCAATCCTTATACAAACTCCAGAAGGAAACACTATGTTAATTGATGGAGGGCCCCAGTCCAGTGCATCCAGCCTTGTATCTTATTTAAAAGACCTAGGCATTACAAAATTAAATGTTGTTATAGCAACACATCCACATGAAGACCATATCGGAGGACTTGTAAGTGTATTAAATAATTTTGAAGTGGGAAATATTCTTGATTCAGGAGTAAATCATACAACAAAGATTTACTCTGAATATTTAAATACCATTAAATCCAAAAACATCAACTTTGTAAACTGGGAGCCAGGACAGGAGTTTAGCATTGGTGATGGTGTAGAATTTACAATTTTAGGTCCAATTACAAAAAGTTCTGACCTTAATAATTCATCTATTGTAATAAGACTTACTTATGGCATCAATTCATTTTTATTTGCTGGAGATGCCCAGAATAAGGAAGAAAGCCAAATTATCTCTTCAGGTGTAAATCTAAATTCAGATGTATTAAAAGTAGGGCACCACGGAAGCAGCAGTTCTTTAAGTATCGAATTTTTAAAAGATGTAAGCCCAAACATTGCAGTAATATCCTGTGGTGTTGGTAATAGCTATGGGCATCCCCATAGTATAACTTTAAAAAATCTTATAAATATTGATTCAGTAATATACAGGACAGACCTAACTGGAACTATTGTAATTCAAAGTGATGGTACTAGTATAAATGTAATAACTGGTAGTCCTTATGTATATTCTGAATCCAAAACAACCCAAACCACAGTAGCAGAGACAACTCAGCAGGTAACTGAAACTACTCAATCTACCCAGACTTCTCCACCCGAGGCAACTATAGCTACAGAGCCTACACAACCACAGCAATCAGGTGCTTATGTTGGATCTATAAAATCTGATGTTTTCCATTACCCCAATTGTAAGTATGTTAAGAAAATATTACCTGAAAATATAATTTGGTTTTCAAGCAGAGAAGATGCAATTTCAAAAGGATATAGACCCTGCAAAGTATGTAACCCATGAAGGAGTAAATATTATGAAAAAACAATATACAGTTGATGAGATTATAAACAATAGATTTGCAGTTCTACTTGAAAGAGAAGACGAAACTAAAAAATTAGACATGCCCTTAAAAGATATTCCTATAGAGGTAAAAGAGGGTGACATTGTAAATTTAATATTTGAAGGCAGTAAAATTATTTCTGCCGAAATTGACATTGAAGCCACCAAAAGAGCAAGAGAGGAAGTTCAAAATTTACTAGATGAATTAAAGAAAAAAGGCAGCAGTGAGTTAAAATGGTAAGATAATTTAGTCAAATATAAAAATTTTTTATAAATCAAACTTAAAGATTTTTAAAATGAAATGCTATCTAACAGGTCATAAAGTATGTAGTCTTGATACAAAAGAAAATCCAGACCAGATATTTATTGCTTATAATTATAAATATAAAAATGTTGAAGCAACAATTGAAAAAGCAATTATTCCTGCACTTAATAATTTAAAACTGAATTACAAAATAGCAAAACTTGAAATAAGAACTAAAGATTTTTTTTGTAAAATTTGTGAATTAATTCAGGAGTCAAAATACTTCCTTGCAAATCTCACTAACCCAACTTTTAATGTAGGACTTGAGCTTGGATTGGCATTGGGACTTGACAAAAGTATTATCTTAATTGCAAGTAGCCGTACAAAACTACCATCTGATTTAGTGAGACAAGAAGTAATATTTTATAACAAGGACATGGGAAGGTTAAAACAAGATTTTATCAAATGTTTTAAAAATATTTAGGCGATTATAGTCAAATGGTTTGGTAAATATTAATAAGCATACAAAAAAATAACAATTTATACGAATGAAAATTGTACACAATGTATATATATTTCTAAATCAATGCAACAAAGTTCTGTGCTGCTCACTATAGTTATTGAAAGAAGTTGTAATTAGTTAAATTAAAGAAATTATAATAAGAACCCTATGAAATATAATTTTCAAACAGAAATTAGACATGATGGTCTTAACAAATATAAGATAATTAAAGGTCCAACCCATTACGAGGTAGATCAAAAAGCAAGAGCACAGCTGCAACAATGGGCTGAAATATATAATAAAAAGTTGGAAGCTGAAAAAAAAGAACAGGGAAAGATTAAACAACAGGAATTTATAGAAAATCAGATCAAAGAAGCTGAAAAAGAAACTAAAGATGCAAAATTAAAAATAGCTGATACTAAAGATTATCTAAAAGATTCATTAAAGAAACCTCCTATCATTGATATCCTCAAAAATAAATCTAAGTTTTGTGAATCAAAACCAATAAAAAAATTACCTTTTAGCAATGATGAAATAGGAAACAAGCCTGAATTAAAAGATTTCGCTCCCAAGATAAGTCTCATGGATAAAATGATTAAAAGTAAACTGAAACAAAAAAATAAAATTGCTGAAGAACAATATCTTGAAGCCCTTAAGGATCATAATACAAAAGCTAATGCAAATAACTGGCTGGAACAGGAGTATAAGGAAGATTTAGCTAAATGGGAAGTGAGAGAAAAAGAGTTTCATATAAATGAAAAAAAGATAGCAAAATATGAATCTAAAGACCCTATGGCTATTAAGGAGTTTATTGAGTTAATTTTATCTAAATCTTATTATCCTAAAGATTTTAAAAAAGATTTTACTATAGATTTCAATAATGAAAATAATATTTTAATAGTAGATTTCAAATTACCAGAATTAGCAGACATCCCGAAGGTAAAAGAAGTAAGATTTAATAAATCAAATAAAATATTTGAAAAATCAAATATATCAGAAAATGAATTAAAAGAAATTTATGATGATTTTTTATATCAAATTTCCTTAAAGATTATAAATGATATTTATAAATCCGATTATTTAAATACTATAGAAGCAGTTATATTTAATGGTTGGATAGAAACTATTGATAAAAAAACAGGAAAAGATATTACATTGTGTATTTTATCTGTTCAAGCATCAAAAGAAGAGTTTTTGTCGATAAATCTTGAAAAAATAAATCCCAAAGAATGCTTTAAAGGTTTAAAAGGTGTAAGCAGTGCAAAACTGCATACAACAACGCCTATAGCTCCGATTTTACAAATGAATAAAGATGATAAAAGATTTATTTCTTCTTATGATGTAATGAAAAATATTGACGATTCACAAAATATTGCAGCTATGGATTGGGAAGATTTTGAACACCTAATTAGGGAGATTTTTGAAAAAGAATTTTCCCAAAGTGGTGGAGAAGTTAAAGTAACACAATCAAGCCGTGACGGGGGAGTTGATGCTGTGGCTTTTGACCCTGATCCCTTAAGAGGCGGTAAAATTGTTATTCAAGCAAAAAGATACACTAATGTAGTTGGAGTATATGCTGTTAGAGACCTTTATGGGACTGTAATAAAAGAAGGAGCTACAAGAGGAATATTAGTTACAACTGCTGACTATGGTTCAGATGCTTATGGATTTGCTAAAGGATTGCCTTTAACGCTATTAAATGGTTCTAATTTGCTACAACTATTGGAAAAACATGGTCATAAAGCAAGGATAGATTTAAAAGAAGCTAAGCTGATTTTGGAAAAACAAAAGAAATAAAATTATATATGTACTGATTACACAACCTTTATAAATTTGCAAGTTCTTTTACATTATATGGAGGTAAGTTGTGTAATAATATAATTTAAAACATTTTTGAACGAATTGATTATTTATCATGCAAGAAAAAATATTAAATAGGGTAATTTCCTATTGGTATGAATGTATAAGACAAGAAGACATTTTAGGTAAAGACATATCAATATCAGTAAGAAGCAAAGCAGTATTATATCCCTTTAATCAAGACTCTTTTATCTTTAGAAAAAATGAATTAAAAATTGAAATTAATGATGAAAAAATTTTAGAATTTCATAACTATGCTAGGACTAAAGGTTTTGAATCTTATTATGGCTATCCTGTTTTATTTTACTTTGATGAGGAATCTGCAAAATACCTTTTGGCTCCGCTTTTTATAATAAAAATAAGTTTTTTACCGGATGGTGGGAAATTATATTTACAAAAAGATGAACCTATACCAGTTTGCGGGATTCAAGCACTTAATAAGCTAGGATTAAAAACTGAAGAAATTGCTGATATTAATCAGTTAATTGAGACTACATTTAGAAACAGTGTTTCAATTTCCAAGGAAAATTTGGTTAAAAAGTGTATAGATATTATTTCAAAAGAAACTTACATTCAAATAAATGAAGAAATAAATCCGGGCTTTCTTTCAAATGCTAAGAAATTATCAAAAAATTCTTTACCTGGCCTATATAATAAGAGCTTAATTTTTATTGGGGATAATACTATTTATAACATGAGTCTTCTTGAAGACCTGCTGGAACTTCGTTTAAAAAATGATTTAGAAAATACGTCATTGTCATTTTTACTTAGCAATTATACCCCAACTGAAGGAAGAGATTTAATACCTATTCTCCCTTTTCCAGCAAATGAATACCAGATAGCTGCATTAAAAGATATATTTCTAAATAGACTTTCAGTAATTACTGGTCCTCCCGGAACAGGCAAAAGTCAGTTTATTTCTAATCTACTTATAAACCTTTTTTTAGAAGGAAAGTCCGTTCTTTTTGTTAGTCACACAAATCCTGCAGTAGAAGTGGTAAATAATAAAATAAATTCTAATTTTAATAATTTAATGCTTAGAACAGGCAGAAAAGAATTAAGA
>JAMCSM010000215.1 GCA_023380915.1 Actinomycetota bacterium
AGAAACAATCACGCATGTCTGGTTCAAAACCCAATTCGAGGTTTGCTTCAACTGTATCAAAGCCCTTCTCCTGTAATTCGTATGCTTTCATTTTATTGCAAAGTCCGATGCCTCTTCCTTCCTGAGACATATACAGAAGAACTCCCGATCCATTTTGATTTATCATTTTAAATGCACTGTCCAGCTGCTCCCCGCAGTCACATCTTTTTGAGCCAAAAGTGTCTCCTGTCAGGCATTGAGAATGAACTCTTACAAGAACATCTTTTTTTCCCTTGACGTTCCCTTTAACAAATGCAATATGGGTTTCCGCATCAATCTTTGATTTAAAAGTTACTGCCTTAAAATTTCCCCATTTAGTAGGGAGATTTACCTCGGCAACTTTTTCAATCAATTTTTCTTTTCGTTTTCTATAACCTATAAGTTCTTCTATAGTAACAATTTTCATATTACATTTTTTGGAGAGCTTAATAAGATCCGGCAGCAACGCAATTTCTCCATCTTCTTTTATAATTTCACAGATTATACCTGCAGGATAAAGCCCTGCAATCCTGGAAAGATCTACTGCAGCTTCTGTATGTCCTGCTCTTACAAGTACCCCTCCGGTATGATATTTTAACAGAAAAATATGGCCAGGCATTACAAAATCAGCGGATCTTGATAATGGATTTATAAATGCTTTTATTGTTTCTGTTCTATCCCTGGCAGTTATGCCTTTGCCTTTTTTGGTTTTAATGTCAATTGACAGAGCAAATGAAGGAAAATTCATTGTTGGAATTTCGAGTTCTTCAATTCTTTTCTGTTCACAGCAGAGATAAATAAAACTCTTTCCATGTATCATAAAAAAATTCATTGATTTTTCTGAAACCTTGTCTGCTGCCTGGAAAAGTACACCTTCGTTTTCTTCTGACCTGTCATCCACAATGATTATTATTTTTCCAATCCTGATATCATCCAGAATATCGTCTACATGGTAAAAATACTGTTCCGGATTTTTATTCAGGCTTTTACTTGTAAAGTTTTTATTTGATAAATCCATGTTTTGTTAACTTCTCCTTTAAATTATCCTCTTTCGTTTTTTCGTTATTATTGTTTTTATCATCAAATCCATTTGCATAAGAATTCAAATCGCCTGCCGTATTTATATCATTTGATATTTTAGAGATTTGATTTTTTGAATCCTGTGTTAGTTTATTTTTTTTTGATTTTAAGCTTTGTTCAATGTATCTTGAAATCAAATCAACCTCTAAATTTACCAGATCGCCGGATTTTTTAAATTTGAGATTCGTACTGCTGAAAGTAAATGGAATAATTGCCGTAGAGAACCAACGATTTGTCGAATCGGCTATTGTCAGGCTGATGCCATCGACCGAAATGGAACCCTTTGGTGCAAGGAATTGCAACAATTCTCCGGGAGATTTAATTTCAATCTTATAAGAATTGCCAATTTTAATGATTTTTAGAATTCTAGCTACTGCGTCTATGTGTCCTGTAACAAAATGGCCTCCAAGCTTCCCGTTCAGCAGAAGCGAATCTTCAAGATTGACAAATTCACCAATTTTTATAAATCTAAAAGTTGTGGAATTAAGAGTGCTGAAAGAAATATCACATAGAAATGAGCTTTCATTTAATTTTTTAACTGTCAGGCAGCAGCCATTTACAGCAACCGAATCTCCGGTTTCAAGGTTTTTTATAAGACTATAACTTTTAACTTCAATCTCTTTTGCTGAAATACTATTTTTGATTTTAATTATTTTTCCTGTCTCTTTTATTATTCCTGTAAACATTTTTGTTTTCTTTTTTATAAATTTTTTGTTATAAATCATTCCTGTCTGTAAGGTCCTGAAAGGCTGCCGGATAAGCAATTATCATTAAGTCTTCCCCGATTTTTTTAATATCATCAAATTTTAAGTTGCGGGTATCTCTTAAGTTATAAATATTTAACTGTGAAAACATATCGAATCTGCTGTCCCCGCCAATTACCTTTGGGGCAATAAAAAAGTAAAATTTATCTATAAGATTATTTGTCAGAAAGGATGTTGTCAGAGTTGGACCTGACTCAATTAAAATGGAAGTTATGCCATATTTTTTATAAAGAATTTTGATCGCAGAATTTAAATTAAGTTTTGTAATTTTTTTATTACCTTTCTGTATAGTTTGTATCTTATTATTCTCAGTCTCTATGGTTATTACATCTATATTATTTTGAGTTAGATAATTAATCTTATCTTTAATTTTTGTAATATTATCTCCGGCTGTTTCACTTTTAAAAATAATTGTTTTTACAGATTTTGCCGTTTTTACAATATTTGAGTCAGTACTTATTTTCAGTCCGGAATCAAACAATACTCTAATAAAATTTTTATTCTTTGGAATATCGGGTAAGATTGGGATTTTATTATTTTTATTGTTTTTTCTGGGAAAAAGCAAAGGATCATCTGCCACAACGGTATTTATTCCGGTTGCTATGCAATCGTATTCTCTTCTTATTTTTTGAACATACTGCCTTGACTCCATTGAAGTTATCCATTTTGAATCTGATGATTTTGCAGCTATTTTGCCATCAATGCTTGAAGCGGTTTTGCAGCTTATAAATGGCGAGCCCGATTTGATATATTTAAAAAAGATTTCATTTTGTTTTTTGATTGTCTCTTCAAATAGTCCCGTAAAGACTTCTATACCTGCTTTTTTTAATTTTTCAATACCGCTACCGTTTACTTTAGGATTTGGGTCCTTGCAGCCAATTACAACTTTTTTTATCTTATATTTGATTATTGCATCAACACATGGCGGTGTTTTGCCATAAGTCGGGCATGGCTCCAGAGTTACATACATTGTTGAACTGTTTAAATCCCCTTTATTCTTGATTTTATTTATTGCTTCAACCTCAGCGTGAGGAAGCCCGGCTCTTATATGAAAACCTTCGGAGAGTATCCTGCCATTCTTTACAATTACTGCACCAACCATTGGATTTGGGCTTGTATTCCCCCTGGCCTTTTCACCAAGTCTGATTGCTGTTTTCATAATTTTTTTGTCTTCATCAGTGAAGACTTCCTCATTTTTTAAACTTAACATATCAGTTATAACTAAAATCAAATTGTCAATCTATGAAAAATTAATTAAAAAAATCCAATTAAAAACAAAAAAACCATGGGAAAATCCATGGCTTATAAATTAGATAATATAAATAAGTCATAAATTTTCTCCCATCCAGACTATAACTGTCGGTCTTAGAATTTGACTAAGTCAACTTATTTAAAATTATTTACATTTCAATAAGCTTGCGGACTATACCGCCGGTAGGGGATTACACCCATCCTCGAAAACTTACAATTTTTTAAAATTTCAAAAAAACATGCTATGTTTTCAATTCCGAATATGAATTATAACAAAATAACTTATTTTTACAACAGTAAATGAATCATATAAATTAAAAACTTTATGTTGTAATGAATTATTCATTTTATGATAATATATTAATATTCGGCAATAAAATAAAAAGATAAGGAACTTATAAAAATTATGGAATTTAAAAACAATTTGAATTATAAAATTGCTGTTTCCATTCTTAATTGTGATTTCATGAACCTCCGGCAGGAAATTAAAAAGGTAGAAGATTCTGGAGTAGAAATACTTCATATTGATATAATGGACGGTGATTTTGCACCAAACTTTTCTATGGGACAATCAATCTTAAAAAGGATCAGGGCTAATACAAGATTATTTCTCGATGTCCATCTTATGATTAAAAATCCAGACAGGTATATAGACAGTTTTATTGAAAGTGGTGCTGATCTTATAAATGTGCATGTTGAAGAATGCAAGCATCTTGACAGGACCCTGAATTATATAAAACAATCCGGTGTTAAGGTGGCAGTTGCTTTAAATCCTGCGACTCCTCTCTGTTTAATAGAAAATGTATTTCAGTATCTTGACATGATATTGGTAATGACAGTAAATCCTGGTTTTGGAGGGCAAAAATTCATAAATGAAATGATTTATAAAATTCAAAAATTAAAAGAAATGATTAAAAATTATGAAAATTATTCCGGAAATTTCAAAAATATCGATATTCAGGTTGATGGAGGAATAAATGCTGAAACTGCAAACAAAGCAGTTAATTCCGGTGCGAATATTCTTGTTCTGGGGACCGCATTTTTCAATTCACCGGATCCTATGGAATTCTTAAATAAGTTAAGACATGGAATTATAGTGCAGCCAGCAGAAGCCGGTTTAAAAATAAAAAAATAATGGATCTATTTCCGGAAAAAAGAGCGGAAT
>JAMCSM010000216.1 GCA_023380915.1 Actinomycetota bacterium
TATTCGTGTTTATATTATCACTTTCCCGTAATACCTTCCGGTACCAGGCTGCTTGGAGTAGAAATTTATGAAAATATTGCAAAAATCAATCTTTCGGAAGATTTTTTAAATAAAAGTCTGGATAGCGGCATACTGGATGAATATGTTATTTATACCATAGTTGACACAATAACGGAGATACAGGGTATTGAAGGAGTTATTTTTTTAGTGGATGGCAAAAGAATAAAACAATATGGAAAAGTTGATCTGTCCATTCCTGCAATAAGAAACGATAAGTATCTAAGTGAGGATAGCCAGTAAACAATTTCAGGAACTTTTAAAAATCATTTCTTATAGTAATAGTTATATAAAAAATAGCTGTATAAATTTAAGATGTAAAATTAACATGTAAACTTAAAATGTTGTAAGTAAAAATCATTACTGTTATGATATTTCATTGAATTTTTAAATAAATTTATAGTTAGAAAAAAGATAAGATTGAAAACGATGAAAGTTTGTGTTATTGGAATAGGGTATGTAGGGCTGGTTACAGGAGCATGCCTTGCTGAAATAGGACACCATGTCGTATGCGTGGATAAAGATGAAGGCAAAATAAAGATGCTCCTTGAATGTAAAATACCTATTTATGAACCAGGGCTTGATAAACTTGTAATAAAAAATTTAAATAAAGGAAAACTTCATTTCACCTCAGATATAAAAAATGCCATAGAAACGCAGGAAATAATTTTTATTTGTGTTGGCACACCCCCGCAACCCGACGGAACTGCTGATTTAAGATATATAGAAGAAGTGGCAAAAGATATTGGCAATTATATTAATGACTATAAAATTATTACTAATAAAAGTACTGTACCAATTGGTTCTGGTGATTGGGTATCCATGGTAATAAGTGATAATATAAACACGAATAATATAAATAAAAGACAGAAAGATCAAAGTGGTAAAATTACCTTTGACGTTGTATCAAATCCAGAATTTTTAAAAGAGGGAACAGCAATTTCCGATACCTTTTTCCCCGATAGGATTGTACTTGGATCATCAAGTCCTTCCGCAATTAAAACGATGAAAAAATTATACGAGCCCATCATTAACCATAACTTTGATGCAAGTGATATAACTTCTAATATTAAGAGAATTGATAAAGTACCGGTTGTTGAGACAGATTTGATTAGTTCAGAAATGATAAAGTATGCTGCTAATTCTTTTTTAGCAACAAAAATTTCATTTATAAATGAAATTGCAAATATTTGTGAGAAAGCTGGTGCAGATATAAAAATGGTTGCCAAAGGAATTGGTCTGGATAATAGAATTGGTGCTAGATTTTTAAATGCCGGAATTGGATGGGGGGGATCATGTTTTCCAAAAGATGTTACAGCTTTAACAAAGATAGCTGCAGAATATGGAATAACTACGCAGCTTTTAAATGCGACAATTAACGTCGATAATCAACAAAGACTAAGAGTTATTCAAAAAGTTCAGGAAGTATTAAAGATTATAAAAGGCAAAGTAATTGGAATATTGGGCATTTCATTCAAGCCCAATACTGATGATACCAGAGATTCTCCTTCAATTACAATAATGAATAATCTCGTAAGTCTGGGTGCAAAAGTTAAAGTATATGATCCAATAATCAAAGATCATCCATCAACTTTAGACAGCAAAGTAATAGTTTATAAAACTGTGGAAGAAGTCTTTATTGATTCAGATCTGGTGGTACTTGCTACAGAATGGGAAGAATTTAAGAACCTGGATTTTAAAAAAATAGGCAGCTTCATGAAGGCAATGAACTTCATAGATGGAAGAAATTTCCTGGATAAAGAAGATATGGTAAGATTGGGATATGTCTATTCCGGAATAGGCAGATGAGATATCTTAAGGTATTATATTAGGTATTATTAAGTAAGTTTTTAAAGGTGTTTATTTATATGAATGATAAGAAAAATACTGCACTTGTAACAGGTGGCGCCGGATTTATTGGGAGTCATTTATGCAAATATTTATTAAAAAAGAATTACAGAGTAATATGTGCCGATGATTTGATAACTGGCACTTTAAGAAATCTTGAAGATATAAAAAGCGAAGATTTCATTTTTATCAATCATGATATTACTGAATATATAGATATAAAAGATAATGTTAGTATAATTTTCCATCTGGCTTCTCCTGCAAGTCCTATTGATTATCTGCAATTGCCAATTCAAACATTAAAAGTGGGTGCACTTGGAACTCATAACATTCTGGGTCTGGCTAAATCAAAAAGAGCCATAATGCTGCTTGCATCAACTTCTGAGGTTTACGGAGACCCACTTGTACATCCTCAGGATGAAGGATATTGGGGTAATGTAAATCCGATAGGTCCCAGAGGGGTGTATGATGAAGCAAAAAGATTTTCAGAAGCAATAACAATGGCCTATCACAGACAACAGGGGTTAAATACCAGGATTGCCAGAATTTTCAACACATACGGACCCAATATGAGAATGCGGGATGGCAGAGTAATACCTAATTTTATCATACAGTGTTTAAAAGGAGAGGAAATAACAATTTATGGTAATGGCAATCAAACCAGAAGTTTCTGCTATGTTGATGATATGGTGGAAGGCTTGTTTAAATTATCACAGGTTGATTACAGCGATCCTGTAAACCTCGGTAATCCGGACGAATGGAATATTTTGAGATTGGCAGATAAAATAAAAGTGTTAACTGAATCAGAAAGCAAAATTATTTTCAATCCTCTGCCGGTAGATGATCCCAAGGTCAGAATGCCGAATACAAGCAAGGCAAAAAAAATATTAAATTGGGAGCCAAAAATAAGCCTTGAAGAAGGTCTTTTGAAAACAATTGGATGGTTCAAGAAAAATCTTTAGGGCTGTATAATAGAAATTTATTATTTTTTCTGGAGGGATAATTGATTCAAGGAGTAAAAATAAAAAAACTAAAAGTTATTCCGGATGAGCGTGGACGACTTATGGAGATGCTCCGTTGCGATGACGAGATTTTTAATAAGTTTGGACAGGCATATATGACGACTGCATATCCGGGTGTAGTCAAGGGCTGGCATTATCACAAAATCCAGACAGATAATATGGCTGTTATAAAAGGGATGATGAAAATAGTTTTATATGATGGCAGGGACCAGTCCGGTAGTTTTAAAGAGATAAATGAATTCTTTATTGGAGAGCATAATCCGATACTTCTCCAAATACCGCCGCTTGTATATCACGGGTTCAAATGTACCAGTGAAAACGAAGCAATATGCGTAAATATCCCCACAGAAGCCTATAATTATGATAAGCCTGATGAATACAGGGTTGATCCTCACGGTAGTGAGATACCTTACAATTGGGATAGAATGGATAAGTAAGCAAGTTAAGGATAAATGAAAAAAAGATAAAAACAGATTAATAGGACAGGAGCAAAAACCTTGGAAGATCGAAAATTCAAAATTATTCTTATTACCGGAGGAGCAGGATTTATAGGCAGCAATTTTATACATTACTTAATAAAAAAATACCCTGAATATAAAATTATTAATCTCGATAAATTGACATATGCCGGGAATCTTGAAAATCTAAAAGATATTGAAAATAATTCCCATTATAATTTTATAAGAGGTGACATTTGTGACAGGAATATTGTAGAAGAGATATTTAAAAATCATAAAATTGATGCAATAGTAAATTTTGCAGCAGAATCGCATGTTGACAAGTCCATAACGGATCCAGGGGTTTTTATACAGACTGATGTATATGGATCCTTTGTATTGCTTGAGGCTGCAAAAAATTATAATGTTAAATTATTCCTTCAGATAAGCACCGATGAAGTTTATGGTTCAATTGGAAAAGGATCTTTTAAAGAAACAGATCCGCTTAAGCCCAACAGCCCATATTCTGCATCAAAAGCAGGTGCCGAAATGATTGTGAGATCATTTTTTAAAACTTATGGAACACCTGTAGTGGTAACAAGAACGTCAAATAATTTTGGCCCTTATCAATATCCTGAAAAAATAATACCTTTATTTGTAACAAATTTAATCGACAATAAGAAAGTACCGTTATACGGTGATGGAATGAATGTCAGGGACTGGATTTATGTCAGTGACAATTGTCATGCTCTTGACCTTGTAATGCATAAAGGAAGTCTTGGTGATATTTATAACATTGGTGGGGGAAATGAAAAGCCCAATATCTGGATCACTAAAAATATACTAAGTATTCTTGGCAAACCTGAAACCCTGATTGAACCAGCTGCTGACCGGCTCGGTCATGACAGGCGCTATTCTGTTGACTGCTCCAAAATTAGAAAAACACTTGGATGGACTCCTGAAACTAATTTTGAAGAGGCTTTGGAAAGAACTGTCCACTGGTATGTGAGCAATGAAAATTGGTGGCGGCCGCTGAAAGAAAATAAATAATATGCATGAAGACAAAATTTTTTCAGAAAAAAGAGAAATAAGCGACTTTAAATTTGATAAGGAAGTTGCTTGTGTTTTTGATGATATGCTCGAAAGAAGCGTGCCATTCTATCCGGAAATACAGAGAATGGCCGTTGAGCTGGCAGGGAAATTTGCAATCGCAGGGAGTAATATTTATGATCTTGGTTGTTCTACAGGAACAACAATGCTTGGAATCTTGAATACCAATCATTCTAAAAAAGTAAAAATAATAGGCATAGATCATTCTCATCCCATGATTGATTTAGCTAAGAAAAAGTTAAAGGAAAATTACAATGGTGATAATTACGAATTTGTTTTTGCAGATCTGAATAAACCGGTTGTTATAGAAAAAGCATCAGTTGTCATAATGCTGTTAACTTTACAATTTATAAGACCTTTGCAAAGGGAAATTTTAATAAAGCACATATATGATAATTTACTTGATAATGGCTGTTTGGTAATAATTGAAAAAGTCCTTGCTACCGACAGTTTGCTTAACAGGCTATTTATAGACTTATATCATAAATTTAAAAAGATTAAAGGTTATTCAGATCTGGAGATTGCGCAGAAAAGAGAAGCTCTTGAAAATGTTTTAATCCCCCTAAGAATCGATGAAAATGTAGAACTTTTAAGAAGAAATGGTTTTCCAATAATTGATATTTTCTTTAAATGGTATAATTTTGCTGGCTTCATAGGAGTTAAGCAAAAATATGAAGTTTGAAAATAAAATATCAAGATGGAATAGGGAAATAAAAGAAAATAAAAGAAGTTTAAGTTCCGGGGTGATGAATAAAGCAGGACATGTAATCAGAAAAATGACCGGAACTTCATTATGGGCCACCAAATCTTTTGAAATATGGCTGCTTATTCAAAATATATTGTTTTTAGTGAAACCTCAAAAAATTTTAGAATTTGGCTCGGGAAGAAGTACAAATTATTTATCCGAATATGCTTATAAAAATGATGCCGAATTAATTTCCATTGAGCACACTCTTTACTATTATTTTACTTTTTTAGAAGGTTTAAAGTTTTCATTCTTAAATCCAGAGTATCTAAAATATGTGCCTCTTAAAAGTGGATGGTATAAAATTTCTAAATTAGAAAGATTTCTTTCATCCTGTAATGATATAGACTTATTTTTCTTAGATGGTCCGAATAATCCATATTTTGAAAAAAGAGACCCTGAAATATTCTATAAATATATATTTCCAAAGTTGGGTAAAATAAAAATAATTCTGGTTGATGATACTCAGATAAAACCTGTTGATAACTTAGCAGATGAAATTTCATTAAGATGCAAATTGATTAGGTATGATGTAAGTTACATGGCAGGAAGAACAGAAAATAAAATGGCCGTCCTTTTGGATCCAAACTCTAATAAATTGTTGGATGATTTACCTGATTATTTAAAAGAAATGTTATATGAAAAAATAGATTCTTAAACTTTAAAAATCAATTTGATGAATTTAGATATAAGTTTTAACCATTGTTTTGGTTTTGCAACATTGAAAACAAAATATTTTGATTTTAAAATTTTAAAAAAATAAGAAAAATCAGGGCATATGGTTATTAGATATATCAGCGTCTTATTTTTAGCAATATTAAATTTTTTTCTGTATATTTTTTCATTAAAATTTTTTAAAATTAAATCATTAAAAAAATCAAAAATTTTTGTCCAAAGTTCATAATTTGTTTGAAAGTTTCCACGTTTTACGGAAATTTGGTTTTCGTGAATCCT
>JAMCSM010000217.1:0-7867 GCA_023380915.1 Actinomycetota bacterium
ATTGGTTTTTCTCTTAATTGTTAGGTTTGGCTGGCCATAATAAACGATATTCGAACTGAAATTTATAGGATTTAAAGGATAACGATTAAAAAATATGATAAACTTAAATGCAGATATTTTTATCTACAAATTGAATTTTTTAAATAAATAATATTTTGGGAAATCACTTACTACATTGAAAAACAGGGATATTCCCAACAGGAATAATAAAATATAAAAATTAAGTTCGGAAATAATAAGGCCAAAGATCCCCATAAGAGAAAAACCAATCAGTGCAACCACACTTATCAATATCAAAAGCATTCCAGGTCTGGAAGACCAAAAATGTTTTCTTTCCCTGACTATAAATATTTTAAATATGCTCATAAAGATTAGCAGCAGGGTAACAAATCCCTGAAGTTTTGCTGAATCCAGGTTAAAATATTTACTGCTTATCAAAATACAGATTATCCCTCCAAGGATTAAGAATAAACTTACTGGCAGGGATGCCAGGGTAATATTTTTTACATTCCATTTATTCGGGTTGCCAGTATATTTAACATTATCAGTTGAAATAGACATTGTGAGAAAATCATTTGCAAAAATCAACAGCACCATTCCAATGGTTGAAATGATTACGTTATGAAACATCAAAAATCCAAAGAGTAAAATTCCATCAAATAAAATGACTTTGGTTATTTTGTTTATTACCCAGGTCAGCATCCTTTGAAAAATCTGTCTGCTTGTTACTATTGCGTCAGCAATTTCAGCCAGTCCTGGTTGTGTTAATACAATGCTTGCAGATGTTTTTGCAACATCTGTTGAATTGCTGACAGCAATGCCGACTTCTGATTGTTTTAAAGCGGGTGAATCATTAACTCCATCACCTGTCATGCCGACAATGTGGCCTTTTGACTGCAGCAATCTAACGATTTTATATTTATCTTCTGGATAGATTTCTGCAAATCCGTCACAATCTTCTATAATTTCCATTTGTTCGGATTCAGTCAGCCCGACCAGCTCTTCCATCCTTATTATTTTACTTCCATATGAAACTTGTTTTATAATTTCCTTTGCTATCTCCATGTTATCACCGGTAAGTATCTTTACTTTTATTCCGAACTTTTTAATTTCTTCAATAATTGATTTTGAGTCCGGTCTTAATGGATCTGCAAGAGCCAGTAGACCGGCAAATTTAAGATTACCAAAATCACTTTCCCTGGATATCGCAACTGCCAGGACCCTGAATCCTTTTGCGGATAGTTCTGCAAGCTTATCATTTATATCAAGCTTTTGCTTTTCATCTATGAAATTAATTAAAGAGATTATTACCTGTGGTGCTCCCTTGATTACCCTGAATTTTTTGTTTTTATATTCAACTTTTGACTCCGTTTTCTTTGATAAAGGGTCAAAGGGGATAAAAGATATTACTTTATAACCGGAGATATCTACATTCATGGTTCTTAAATGTTCAATTATAGCATGATCAATCAAATCTTTGCTTGATTCATCCGAAGCAAGTGCTGCAAATAAAATAACTTCTTCCTTCTTATATTTCAAAAAAGGGATTTCATCGATAACCGATAGTTTATTTTGTGTAAGTGTACCGGTTTTATCAAGGCACAGTACATCCATAGAAGCAGCATCCTCGATAGCACTGAGCTTTGATACTATTACGCCTTTTTTGGATAGCTCAAGGGCCCCTGTTGACAGAACTACTGCAAACACTGCAGGCAAGGCAACAGGGACTGAACCAAGAAGGAAAATCAAAGCAATGGTTAAGATATCTATAACCTTTATATTTAATATGACAGCATAGATGGTTATAAAAATAAGTACTGCAAGACTTATAAACAACATATATTTTATTACAGATAACATTATTTTTTCCTGGTGTGATCTGGGACCGGCAGTTTTTACAAGTTCAATAGTTTTGCCAAAAAATGTGTTTATTCCAGTATTTACAATCACAATTTGGGCCTTTCCGTTTTTTACTATCGAACCTGAGTAAATTAGCCCTGATTTCATAATATCAATCGGAAGTGATTCTCCTGTTAATGCCGACTGATCTATAGTTATGATTGAATCACTTATTATTTTACCGTCGGCAGGTACGATATCGCCAAGTCCGACCGAAACAATGTCTCCTGGCACAATCTCTTTAATATTTTTTATAACCCACTTACCATCTCTTAAGATTTTTGTTGTAATTGATAACTTTTTTTCCAGGAGTTCCAGAGCTTTTTGAGATTTACGATTATTTACCATACCTATGGTGGCATTTATTGTAAGAAGCATAAATATTATTATTAATTCGGTATAGTGTTTTAAAAAACCGGAAAGTATCATTGTAAGCTCAAGAAGCCAAGGCATTGGGCCCCAGTAATGTGATAAGAATTCCACTGCTGGATTTCTCTGCTGTTTTTTAACTTCATTATAACCAAAAATGCTGGCTCGCCTTTGAGCATCACCTTCATTCAAGCCATTAACGGAAGTTTCCAGCAAGGTCACAGTTTCTTCAACTGAAATAACTTTATATTCCGATGTTTTTTTAATTTCCATACTTTTCATTTTACAAAAATTATGAAAATAGAACCAGAATTATAGCTTCAAACTATATTATTTTATACCAGAATTGAATTTTTAAGCTTGATTATTTTTACTCTACCATGCTACTCACTATTTTTAACAAAATTTTAACAAAAAGCTTTAAGATATATTATTTGTGATACAGTTCCGATTTCATAAGGTGCTTAATTTTTACTGCGATATAGTTCCTATTTCCATGCTATTAGGAGGTATTGATAGAATGTAGACATTATAGTTTTTAAAAGGATTTGAAGAAAGAAATAAAATCAATTGTGCTATATCGAGAGCTTCTTATACTGCTATAAATGTACCCCTGAGTTCTATGTAAAGGGGAGAGTGGTTACTCAGGTATGTCTGTAGTATATCTATGATTCGTTTTGACCCGTTTTCATGATTGATGCCGTATTTCTGAGGAACTCCTTGCGGTGTGACAAATGCCGCTGTGTAGTAATGTCCGGGCCTTACCTCTTCATTACCTGTAAACAACTTTTGAATACGGTATCCGTGAGGGTTTTCTATCTTAAAATAAACATTAAGACCGAGACAACGTTTAACATACCCTCCCATTTGATCATATGGATCATATGAAAATGTCCTTTCAAGATTCTCTTCCAACATTATCTTAAGTTCCTCCCCGGTCAATTCTACTGTTGAGACAGGTGGATTCATGGGAATAATGTTATAAAGGTCATTTATGGTTATCTTTCCTGGAGCTATAGGTGCTCCGAAACGCCAGCCATTCGAAAATGCCAATTGCGCGCCAGTGCTTTCGAGTAAAGCCTGAAGGAGGAAATTATCCATAGTGGTCTCCAGGATTGTTCCTCGATTGAGTGCTGTCACAGTTTCGCCGACAACCTCTGAGAGGTTATCCTTATAAGGTGCAAGTGCCTGTCTTACTATTTCATCTATTGTGGGATCAGGTTGTATACCTGCCTCAACTTCAATCAATTGATGCCGGTAATCGATGATTTGCCCATTATCTACCTCGAGATCCAGACGACCCAAAAAAGAACCATGGCAACCTGACTGCATAACGAGGGTTTTCCCATTAAGAACCGGTTTGTACAGGCGGTTATGTGTGTGAGCGCTGAGGCAAATATCTATACCGTTCACCTCTGATAAAAGTTTCATTTCCTGGGGAAATCCGAGATGAGAGACCAAAACGATTAATTCTACTTTTTCTTGTGTGTGTAATATATCGACAATCCGTGGAAGTTCATCCTTACCGAGGGTAAAATATATACCTTCGCTAAAAGAAGGTGGCATGGTTTTATCTATAATATTTGAGGCTATCCCTATAATACCAATTCGTAATCTACCGGCCTCTTTTACTGTATACGGCTGATAGACAAGCTTTTTTGTCTCTTTATCATATACATTGTTTGCCAGCATTGGATAATTGAGTTCTAAGACCAGCCGGTTAAATACCTTTGGACCATAAGCAAATTCCCAGTGCGCTGTCATTGCATCAAGCCCCAATGAATTCAAAATGGGGATTAAAACCCGTCCCTGTGTATCTAAGGCAGGATAGGTGCCATGTATGGTATCACCGCAATCAATAAATAAGCAACGTGCCTGTGTCTCAGCCCGGATACTTTTTACTATTGTAGCGATACGGGCATAACCTCCCGCAAGACGATATACTGCATGGTCACCCTGCCAAAACATTTCCTGATGTATATCAATGTAGGCATGACTGTCGTTTATTTGAATGATTGTAAACTTTTTACTATCGCTCATTTTCACCTGCCTCCTTTTGTATTAGAAAAAAATACTTCATTACTTAAATTTTTTCGGGTTTTTCCATTTCCTGTCTTATTTTTTCCCTTCGGAATCTTTTAATAAGATAACTTGCTATGATAAGGGCAGCAATTACAGTTAATCCATCGATTATATATACAACTTTTACTCCAAGAAAATAGCTGCTGTCTATCCTGAAAGATTCTATTATGCTTCTGTAAACAGAATAGACAGCAAGGTAGGTACAGAATACCAACCCGTAGGGGAATCTATCTGGATATTTCTTATACTGCCTGTGGAGCAGAAGTAGAATAGCAAACAGCACTATATTTGCCAGAAATTCATAAAAAAAGGTGGGCATGAAATACTGGGAGTTGGAATAATGGGAAGGCCTGTTTGCAGGGTCTATAAAGATCCCCCATTTTTTACTTGTTGGAAGTCCAAAAGCTTCCTGGTTAAAGAAGTTTCCCCACCTTCCTATTGCCTGTCCCAAAATCAAGGAAGGAGCAAGTATGTCTGTCCATAACCAGAAGTTTAATTTTCTTATCCTGCAGAAGACTATAAGTGCAATTACTCCTCCAAGCATTGCACCTTGAATGGCCAGTCCTCCTCTCCTGAAAGCAAAGATATAGGAAAGGTTCTGGCTGTAATATGGCCAATTAACAAAGACATGAAGAAGCCTTGCACCAATTACTCCAAATATAACTATTAAAGGAGTTAAGTTAATTACTTCTTCGGGCCTCTGTCTTCTGTATTTTGCAATAAAATAAGAGATCAGTATTCCCAGTAGCAATGCAAGTGCAATTAATATTCCATACCATCTTATTTTAATGATTCCTATAGAAAAAGCTATTGGGTCTGGCGCATTCAAATTATTCTCCAAAGTAATATTAAGATTTTAAATAGAAAAAATAATAGCATAATAATATAAAAATCAGTATGTTTCTGATTTACATAGATAAATACAGTTGCGTTTAAAATCAATTAATAATTAAAACAGGCCTATCAAAAACTACTTAAAAACTTAACTCTTGTAAAAATTTTCAAAGTATGTGTATTTAAAGATTGAAAAAAGTAATTGAAAAAAATGTTTAAAATATATCGAGCTTTTTCCTGAAACTATCCCAGAAAGCTGAAAGATTTTGTATATATTCTTCAGGTGATTTAAACTCTGTATTAAAAATTGCGTATTCTTTATTTTGTTTGATTTGACTACAGGCATCTGAGAGTTCTTTGCATTCAGTACTGCCGATTGCTGTAAAAAATATCTTAAGCTGATCAATAATAGCATTCAATTGATGACAATAAATCTTTATCCTTTCTATCCGGTTACAAGACATAATCAGATGTGACACCCCCAAGTTTGCAGCATCAATATATATTTTCTGTTGGGTATTATTGTCAATATACCCTCCTTCAGAACTGAAATAACCCGGATATGAAAGATCTCCGCAAACAACAGGTAACAGGTTTATCTTGTTGCACTTATTTATTATTGACTCAAACACTTTTTTGCCTGCGAGTGGCAGTATTACAATTCCATCAATTCCGCTGTCCTTTATATCATCAAGGATGCATCCACTACAGATTTCAGGTATTTCATTTCCAAATTTCTGATGATCGTATATAAGCGGTTTAGAGGTTTGTTTTTTTATCAAGTTTACAATATCTCTCAATCCGTTTTTTATAATTGGTCTTGTCCCAAGCCTATACCCTGCAATATAATTAAACTCTTTTGTAATAGCTACAATATCTTCTATATTTGATTTTTCAGGATCATTTATATCAATCAATACACCATTTTTAAGATTAAAGATTTCCATAAAAACCCCTTTTTATAATTATAACTGCTTTTTATTATAAGTGTTTTTTTAATAAATAATAAAAATTTTTAATTTTTTATAACATTTTGATAAAAAACTTCATTTTTATATAAGAAAGTAAAAAAATATATTTAATAGTACTTTGAAGACAGTTTTGATAAATTAAAACAGGAAATAATTAATGAGAAAGATATAATAAATTTCTATAATAAATACTGCAGAAAAGAAAGAAATGAAGCATCCTTTTGTTGCAAATTATTTCATACAATTTTACCCGATGAATTCTCTCCACTTGATAATCCTATCCGAAAGCATTTTAAACTTCAAAGAATTGATTTTATGGAATCATATCTGATAGTGAAGAAAGCATATGAACTTTTTATTAAAGATAATAAACATCAAATTCAGATGATGCGAGATATTCTTAATAAACCCAGTTTTAAAATTTTCAGAATTGCTGAAGTTTCTGACTTAAGGCTTATAGATATGTTTTATTGGTTTAAAACAAGCAGAAGTAAAAAAATAAATCAACTGGGTTAATTTTCTGTGAATAAATAAACATTTTATAGGCTTCTCCCAAAGGAGATGAAAACAATGTGATAGAGTTAACATTACGTATGGAATGTTAACTATTTTCGTATTCTCTTCATATTAAAAATAATGAAGTAAATTGTCTGGTTTGGTTGGATATAATAAAAGATATTTGATCTGAGATTTATATGATTCAAGGGGCGCCATTAAAAAATATTGCTATTAATATATGATATTTGAACCATAATTTTTACTTTGACCTCTTTATACCAAAAATAAGTTTCTGAGTTTAATAATTTTCACAGAGTCCTGCTATCCTCTATATCTTTATCTTTTTTTAATGCATTAAATAATTTCATTCCTTTATGATAAAATTATATTATTGTAATTATCGTAATAATAGTTTTTTCTGTTATTCCAATAGAATGACATAAAATTATCACGTCATCTATAAAATAAATGCCAAAATTATATATCGGTACATCCGGGTATAACTATGAAGACTGGAAGGGTTCATTTTATCCGGAGCAATTAGATGAAAAAGAATATCTGGGATATTATTCAACCTTTTTTAATACAGTTGAGCTAAATTTTACATATTATTGTTTTCCAAGCTCAAAAGTAATAGATGTTATCTCACAAAGAGTTGGTGAAAATTTTATTTTTTCCGTAAAATCAAACAGCATCTTTACACATCAGAGGAACTATACATCTAATGATATCAAAAAATTTTTAGATCCGCTTAAGACGCTTGTAGATAACAAAAAGTTTGGCAGCATTTTATTTCAATTTCCCTGGAGTTTTACTTATTCGAGTGCAAACTTGAATTATTTGTCCAGATTAGCTAAAGACTTCGATGGGCATGATATGTGTTTTGAATTCAGGAATAATTGCTGGTTAAATGAAACAGTGCTTAATAAACTAAAAGAAGACAACATTGGTTTCTGCAATGTTGATGAACCTCAGCTAAAAGGGCTTCTTCCCATAACAGATATAAATACAAGTAGTTCCGGCTATATTAGATTTCATGGTAGGAATAAGGAGGACTGGTGGGATCATGAGAGCGCTTTTCAGAGATACGACTACATGTACAAACAGGAAGAGCTTTGCCAATGGATTTCTCCAATAAAGAAGATAATGAATAACTCTAAAAAAACCTTTATATATTTTAATAATCATTACAAAGGTAAAGCAGGCAAGTCTGC
>JAMCSM010000217.1:7877-10286 GCA_023380915.1 Actinomycetota bacterium
TTAAAATTAACCATTTATTTGCAGAATTTTTCTTGTTAATAAATTAATTTCTATTTTTTGTGCATAAATTAACAATTGGTGTTAGCTAAAATTTAAAAGTGCACACTTTAAGTTTTAAAAGTGCACACCCTAAACTGGAAAATTCTTAATCTAAGGAGGCCTCTGGCCTCTCAAGATTACTGATATTTTATTTAAAGTTTTTAAGATTTATATCTTCATTTTTAGCAACTCTGTATCCCAATTAAATTCTCCTTGTACCACATTCTTATCTCTGCCATTCCAGATACCAGGTCCGGTACAATTCTTAAGTCCACTTTCTCTCTTATGGGTGCTTTCGATATGGGAAATACCAGGTTATTAAAAGATATCTTTCTGTACGGGTTTACAGTCCTGCTGTCCCTTAAGGCAAATATGTCTTTTGATGAAAGATATGGGGCAGGCTGTTTCTGTTAACCTAAAACTACTCCACTGTTTTAGGTTAACAGAAACATTTGCACTTCGTGCTGAAAGAATGGTAAACGCATATAGAAAGATTTCCATCAGTAAGCTTGAACTTTCTGTATCAGGTGTCCCCTTAAGGGAAAGAGTAGGTTTAAGAATTGTTCCTGATAAAAAATCAGGACTTGCCGAGGTCAGGTTCTGGTACGATAAAAAACTTGTAGGAATACAAAAGGTTAGAAATGAGGATCTTAATATACTGAACTTTTAATAGAAAAATATAAGTCCAGTTTTATTTTTTAAATTACCTTTTAATAGAAAAATATAAGTCCAGTTTTATTTTTTAAATTACAATTTTTAATTTTTCTCTTGACAAATTATTTATTATGTCATAGTATAACATTATATGATATATCATAATAAGATATATCATATTAAAATTAACCATTTATTATTAAGGAAACTTTATGGCTGAACATATAAACGATGCAGCAAAACGAATGCTGGAAGAATGGAAAAAGGGAATGCTTACCTACTGGACTCTTAGTCTACTTGCTATTCGTTCAATGTATGGTTTAGAAATTAAAAAAGAAATAGAAGAAAGCACAGGTGGGAAAATTAAACTGGGTATCAGTACAATGTATCAGCTTCTGCGCCGCCTGGAAAAGAAAGGACTCGTTTTAGGCAGATGGGAACAGACAAGTGTTGGACCACCTCGAGCTTATTACGAAATTACAGATACTGGTAAAACTGTTTTAAAGGCATATGTTTCAGAAGTCCTATCTCCTGAAAGCCCGATATTTAAAGCAATAGGAGAACTTACACAAAAGATGATAATAAAACTGATGAATTAAAAAATAAAAGGAGTAAAAAAATGGTAAAAAACAATGAAACAATATTAAACTGGAAATTGAAAAGGTGGCAAACTGTATTGCTGTTTGGATTTCTGCTTATGATTGTTTATGGGGCAGGAACTTATTTTTTTGATTATTATGCCGGGTCTGCGACAGCAGGTTTTGGGAAAATGGGCAGTGTATGGGGCATTGGTATGTTTTTTATTTACATGATTGGATATTTTCTTTCAATTGTCATAATTCTTCCTATACTCATCCATAAAAGTTTTGGTCTTGGAACTCTCATATTTGTACCTTATGCTATTATTGGTTTTTTTGTGGAGTACTATTATGAATTACAGCAAGTGCAGGCTCTTAAGGGAGTCTGGGCTGTATTTGGCTGGACAGCAATAGGCCTGCTCATAGGTTTATCTGTCGATATCACTTACAGGTTCCTGACCAAAAAAATTAGTTTGAAAATTAGGGCAATTATTATGAGTGTGGTTCTGGCACTGGCAAACTTTGTGCTTACTCTAATCGCTTTAATCTTTTTTTATAAAATTCCAACACCTTTAATTCCATTAGTCCCTGGTTCTTTCTTTGGAGTATCGTATTTTGGACTCCCATGGCTGGTAATAAACAGTGGTTTTGGAGGATATACCGCATATGCGATCAGTAGGAGTTTCAAATAAAAAATGCATAAAAAACTAAAATATTGAGGATTTTTTTATTTAATAAAAAAGTATTATAATTCAATTATATTCATCTTAAGTAGTATTAAAAATTTTTATTACTTTAAGATGTAAAATGAAGGATAATGAAAAGTTTATTGCCGAAAGACTGGTAAAACTAGATGATGAATATTTAGCCCATGGATATGGATACTTAATTACTATAGGTGTTTCAAAGGGATAATTACCTTATTTTATAATCATTTTTACAAGATGGAAAAAACTCAGTTAATTTTAAAGCTCCATCAAAGATATTTTCTTTTTTTAAAAAAGTAGACCTTAATGAATTCAGGGAAGTTATAAAAAATATTAACCCAAAATTAAAAGTCTTAATTCCTGAAATTTTTAACTTATATAATATTAAAAGCATATTGGATTAGTTTTTTATATTTAAAATGGATACATTA
>JAMCSM010000218.1 GCA_023380915.1 Actinomycetota bacterium
AACAACGACCATGCACTGGCTGTAGATATTGTCAGCCATGTCCAGAAGGTGTTGTAATTCCTGAAATTTTCCAGTTGATGAATTATTATAAAATATATGGACTTATAGATTTTGCAAAACAGCAATATAAAAACATTGGAAAAAATCCTGACGATAAAAGAAAAAATGCATTCGCCTGTGTAGAGTGTAAAAAATGCGAGAATATCTGTCCACAAAAGATAAAAATAACGGACGAACTTAAAAAAATTCATGAGATATTGGCTGATACTGAAATATGAAAGAAAAAAATATAGTTGTAAAATTAACAGACATTACAAAAATCTATAAAATAGATACCGTGGAGGTATTAGCTTTATCAAATATTAATCTTGAAATAGAAAAAGGAGAATTCGTAGCTATAATGGGCCCTTCCGGTTCAGGGAAATCCACACTTCTGAGTATACTGGGATGCCTTGATGGTCCCACAAGCGGGACATATTATTTAGAAAGTAAAGACGTTTCTCTGTTTTCTGATGATGAACTTTCTGAAATAAGATGTCATAAAATAGGGTTTATATTCCAGGCGTACAATCTTATATCCCAGTTTAGCGTTCTTGAAAATATTGAAGTTCCTCTTTTTTATAGCAATGAGTTTATACCTGAAAGCAAATTATTACAAATGGCCCAGATAGTAGGATTAGGGCAAAGAATATATCATAGACCAAATCAATTGTCAGGTGGAGAACAACAAAGGGTTGCAATAGCAAGAAGTATGGTGAATAATCCTGCCATTATATTAGCAGATGAACCTACGGGAAATCTTGATTCTAAAACAGGCATTGAAATACTGAATATCTTTACAGATCTTCATCAAAAAAATAATACTATCATTATGGTTACCCATAGTGAAGAAGTGGCAAAGTGTGCAACAAGAATTATCAGACTTAAAGATGGGAAAATAATATGATATTTTTTATTTTTTTAAAAAGAACATTAAAGGTTGGATTGAAAGGGTTATGGCATAGGAAATTACGTTCATTTCTTACTATTTTAGGAATCATTTTTGGTGTTGCATCTGTTATTACAATGCTCGCAATAGGAGAAGGTGCAAGTTTTGAAGCACAACAAAGAATAAAAGAAATGGGCAGCCATAATATAATAATACAAAGTGTTAAGCCATCTACCAGTTCCACACAAACAAATCTTAGTCCTACATTTATAAATAAGTATGGACTTTTAAACAGGGATTTTTATAAGCTTAAAGAAATACCTACAATAAAAAAAATTTCTGCTGTAAAAAGTATGAATGCCACAGTTTGGCATTCAAAAAAACATATATATTGTGAAATACTTGGAACTGCCCCTTCATATTTTAGTATAGCCAATTATCATATTGGAAAAGGACAATTTTTTAATTATATTGAATATAAAGATGTGGCAAATGTCGCTGTTTTAGGTTCAGGTGTTGCTAATAAACTTTTTCCTTTTGGGGGGGAAATTGGAAAAACTATTAGAATCAAACAGGATTATTTTAGAATTATTGGTATAATAAAAAAACAAACCTTAGGAGGAAAAACAGCAATCGGGAATATAAATAATGAGATATATATACCTTTTTCTACATATAGGAATTATTTTGGAAACTTTATTTTTCAGTTTAATGCGGGTAATATTAAAAGAACATGGGTCAAGATTAATCAGGTGTGGATAGAAGTAAAAAATAAAAAATATGTTATTCCTACATCTGAGGTTATTACATCAATCTTAAAGCCTGACCATCCACAATCAGATTATAAGGTTATAATACCATTATCACTTTTACAACAGGCAGAACAAACAAAAATAATTTTTAATATTGTCCTTGGTTCTATAGCAGCTATATCTTTGATTGTAGGGGGCATTGGTATAATGAATATTATGCTTGCAAATGTAATGGAAAGAACAAGGGAGATAGGGATACGGAGAGCCCTTGGCGCAAAAAAAAGGGATATTATTTATCAGTTTTTATTTGAAGCATCTATTCTATCATCAACCGGGGGCGTATTAGGAGTTTTTCTGGGTATTATAATACCTGTATTTGTTACCCATTTTACAGGTATGAAAACAATAGTAACTGTATGGTCTCTGCTTCTTGCTTTTTTTACTTCTGTTGGGATAGGAATAATTTTTGGATTATATCCCGCAAAACAGGCATCTGAGATGAGTCCTCTCTCGGCTTTAAGATATGAATAATAAAAGAATTATATTGTATATTATTTTTATGGGATTTTTGCTTACTGGATGTTCTCCTGCATACTATAAGAAAAGTGCAAATAAACAGGTTTATGGAATTATTAATGGAAGCAAACTTATGAAGAAATCATTTACAATTGTGCCGCCAAAGCCAACAATAAAATTTTCAAACAAAAAAGAAAAACTCCTAATACGCCCCCGGTTGATGATAGAATAGATGCTTCAAATAAAAAAGAAAAAATTATAGGATTGAGAAAAGCACTTCTTACTGCTTCCCAGTACAGCAGGGATTATCAGTATCAAAAGGAACAGGTATATCTTACTGCGCTTACCCTTACATCAATAATGCCGCAATACAGTCCGGGATATAAACTCCCGGATATAACAGGACAATCAGTATATGAAAATAACGCAGGAACAAAAAGTATAAATTCATCTGCTAATCTATCATTATTTCAATGGCTTGCGGAAGGGACACAGTTTTCTTTGAACATAACCACAAATTATCTTTTTTTTAGTCCAATTGATAGAG
>JAMCSM010000219.1 GCA_023380915.1 Actinomycetota bacterium
GTAGCTATGTTTGGACAAGATAAGCGCTGAAAGCATCTAAGCGCGAAACTTACCCCAAGATTAGATCTCCCCTCTCTATTTCGGTAGAGATTGAAGACTCCAGGTAGACTACCTGGTTGATAGGCCTCGTGTGTAAGACCCGTAAGGGTTTAAGCTGAGAGGTACTAATAAGTCGACCGGCTTGACCACAAATTTTAGTCACATATAAATCCCCACCGTAAGGTGGGGATTTGAAGTATTTTTTGTTTTATGTTAATCCCTCAAGGATTTTTTTGCTCATTTTTTCTCTTTCATCTGCGATTTTTGAAATATTTTTTTGTCCTGAGGTATCAATCCTGCCTTTTATAATCCTTTCTTCAAACGTGATGTCTTATTTCTTATAGAAAACTCCAAGGGCTATCGGATTGTCTGAATTATAATCCCATTCCTGTATTTTGCTTATGGCAGATTGATAATCAGAAATATTATGGTCTTTTAACTGATATACTTTTTTGTTATAGTAATCATACATGTTGTAAAACGTTACACATACCTGTAAAGTATCAACAATTGAAAAACCCTTGTGTAGAATAGCCTGCTTAAAAATATCTGTTAAAAGGTTTATACCATGTGTATATCCACGGGCAATAAATGTTGCGCCTGAAGATAAAAGCAGGTGTAAAGGATTGAAAGGTATTTCCACTGTACCTGATGGTGTTGATTTTCCTTTAAATCCAAGTGGAGAGGTTGGCGTATACTGGCCTACCGTAAGCCCATAAACCCTGTTATTGTGGACTATTACTGTGATATCTATATTCCTTTTTGCAGCAAAAAGCAGGTGTTCAAGTCCTTCTCCGTAAGCATCACCATCTCCTGCAAAAACAATTACCTTGAGTTTTGGATTTCCAATCTTGATACCTTCAGCCGCTGGTATTGCTCTTCCATGAAGAGAATAAAAACTATTTATATTTATATAATCAACAATTTTTGCATGGCATCCTATGCCTGATACTATTACGATATTTTCAACAGGTATTTCATCAGATAATTCTGTAATAACAGTTTTTATGGCATTAAGAATTGAAAAATTTCCACAACCAGGGCACCATGTATTTTTTGCATAAGTATTTAAATTTTTTAAGTCTATCATTTTTTTATTTCACTTATCAGTTCATCAACTGTAAATGGCCTGCCGTCATATTTTAAAATTTTTCTGTCAACACTGATACCATAATATTTAACCAGTGATGCCAACTGACCATCAATGTTGTTTTCAACACATATTATTTTTGATACTCCTTTAAGGGCATCGTTTAATTTATTAACAGGGAAAGGAGACATCACAATAGGCTGGATAACACGCATTCCGAGTATTTCCCCGGCTTCAATACAGACACTTTTGTTTGACCCCCACGTTAAAATTGCATCTTCTGAGTTTTTGTTTCCATAAGATTTTATAGTTTCATACTTTTCAATTTCTTCAAATAATAACCTGTTTTTCCTGAATCGTTTTTCCTGCATGGTTTTTGTTAAAGACGAGTCTTCTGTTGTTATACCATACTCATCATGTTCATAGCTGTTTACTTTTACAATGGCATTTTTATCAGGCGGAAAAGCAAGCGGGGAAATACCGTTTTCAGTATTCAGGTATCTTTTATATTGTTCTTTTTTTTTCCACAAACCAATATTTTCTTCTGAAAAATTTAAAGGTTCAGCAGTGAAACTATAAGTTCCTTCAGCAAGGGTCTTATCTGAAAGAATTATTGATGGTATTTGGTATTTCCAGGACATGCTGAGAGACAGGGCAGACCAGAAATAAGCTTCCCTCGCGTCTCCCGGAGCAACAACAATCCTGAAAAATCCTCCATGTCCGCAGGTAAGCGCAAATAAAAGTTCTGACTGGGATGTATACGTTGGAAGTCCTGTGCTTGGGCCTGTTCTTTGTCCAAGAACAATGGAAACAGGAAGTTCTGCCATTGAAGAAAAGCTTAATCCTTCCACCATTAAACAAAATCCGCCGCCAGAAGTTCCTATTGCTGTTTTTTCACCGGCATAGATACAGCCTAATGCCATAAGGATGACACCTATTTCACTTTCAGGTTGTAGGACCTTAAGTGTCGGTTCTGCTACACTTATCTGTGCAAGAAAATGCAGAATGCCTGTAGAGGGTGTCATGGGGTAAGCCATGTACGTTGTTAAACCTGCTTTTAAAAATCCCAATCCAATGGCTTCATTCCCTGTAATTAGGGGGAGAACTTTATTTGAGAGTGTTTCAGTATTTATAAATTGAGACGCCTCGTCATATCCATGTTTTGCGAGCTTAAGATTAAGTTCTGTTTCTTTGGGCATGTGTTTTTTAAAAACGTCTTCAAGGATTTTCCACTTGATGCCGGCAGATTTACATAATGCCCCTATAATACAGGTGTTTTTCATCACAGGATTGGCATTTTCCTCTTTTATTATTTTATCAACAGGGATGCCGGTTCCTTTTTCAGCTCTTCCTGCATCTGAATTGTATAGAATAAAAGAATCATTTTTTAGCCGGTTTTTATGTGCATCAATTGTTTCCTGGTTTAATGCAAGCAGAATATCAATAGAATTATAGTGGGAGCCTATTTGTTTTTCAGAAGCCCTTATTATTGAGAAAGTATGTCCCCCGCGGATAAGCGATGGATACTCCCTGTAGATATATACCCTGTATCCAAGGCGGCTTAAAATCCTTCCGATAAGTGCGCCTGAGGTATCTATTCCTTCTCCTGCCTTGCCGCCTATAAGAATAGATAATTCTTTCATGATTATTTTTTAACCTATTGTATCATCACTGCCAATTTTATTATTTACTTAATATTTGTTCTTCTGTATAACTCCACAATTTACTATAGCTTCCCACGTCCATAGTATATATTTGATCATTTGTATCACCAACATTGTTATCGTCTGAAGGTTTAATAATACCATTCTGCTGTAAATTGTTTATATAGTGCACTGAACCATCACAAAACAAGATATTTATTCCTTCAGGAAATCCTTTTGCATCTGCATTTACAGTATAATCAAGAGGAACATACCAATACATTTCCGCTCCTAATATATATCCTGCCCGGGCAGCCGGGGTAATATTTCCTACATAAGCATTGGTCCCATTCCACGTATAAGGTCCGCCAATAGTATTTGGAGTGATTCCATTGAGCTGTCCCCAATTAAGCAGATATGAATTGTTTACATAACCTCCATTGGGAACTTCAAAGTTATTGTAAAAAATATTAAGCCATTGGGATGCAGCAGGCTGTCCATTAGCTAATGTTAATGGAGCAAAAAAAGTTTTTGGAGTGAAAATATATTTTCCCTGTCCTGTTGCTTTCCATCCTTGAATAAGAAGTCCCAATGGCCCATACATTGGAATTGCCCCTCCACCAATACCTGTTCCAATCCATAATAGATGTGACCATGCACTATGGCCTCCTGGGGTATATTGAATTGGAGGCAGATTATCATTCCAATCTTGCGCATACATATATATGGCAGTTCCAATCTGGCGCATATTATTCATAGATACTGTTTTTTCAGAGTTTTGTCTTGCTTTTTGAAGCGCTGGCAGCAACATTGCGGCAAGAATCGCGATGATGGCAATTACCACCAAAAGCTCTATAAGTGTGAACGCGGCTCTTCCGTTGGTATTCCTTGCTTCTGTCTGTTTTATAGACATTTTATGTTCCTTCTTTTCAGTATTTATGTTCCGCACAAAAATTGGCGGACTGGAGCATTTATTTATCCAAAAAACGACCTTAAAGAAAGCCAGCATGAAATATATTAACACAATTTTTAATCAAGTGCTACTGATGATTTATACCAAGGATGGTATATTACCTTTACTTGAAAAAAAGTATTTATAAAGCAGGAAAGAGCAATCCAGAACCTATCTACTTCTCCAGAAAATTGTAAATATTTCTTATATCGGAATTTTAATTATCAAACAGGGGCTCTTAAAAAATAAATTTGACAAAAATACTGGTGGGGGGTATATTCAATTAGTAGTAATTCAATTATTTTGATGAATATTTTATAGAGGAGATATTTTGATTACACATTTTCTTGAACGATTAGTAGAACATGGTGATTTAGGTTTTGGTTTGAGTTTTTTAGGTGGTTTTCTTGCTTTTTTCAGCCCTTGTATAATCCCTTTAATTCCCATTTACTTTTCTTTTATTACCGATAAGTCTTTGGATACATTAGAACAAACCAGATGGGCGCTAATAAAAGAAACTATTATTTTTATTGTTGGATTTTCTTTCATATTCATTACTCTTGGTGCTTCTGCCACATCACTTGGAACATTTATTTTAAAAAATTTAACAATTTTTCGTATCTTGGGTGGTGTTTTTATTTTATTTCTTGCAGTAAATATTCTTGGGCTTGTTAAATTTTCTGTTAAATTAAAAGTTCCCCATCTTAATATGAGAAAAAAAATTCCATTTATTGGTTCTTTCATTTTTGGTATTGTTCTTGGGATTACATGGCTTCCATGTATAGGACCTGTTCTTGCGGCAATATTAACATTAGCCGCATTTGCCAAAACAGTAAAAACAGGGATTATTCTTCTTACATTTTTTTCTCTTGGACTTGCGGTCCCATTTCTTATTTTGGGATTTTCTTTTTCAAAATTCAAAAAATGGCAGGAATTTTTAAAAAAACATTACAAAAAAATTCAGTATGTCACAGGAATTTTTCTTCTTATATTTGGGTATCTTTTACTAAATGGTTCAGTGTTATATAATGTAATTTATCCCAGGCTTATCCAGTGGAGTTATAAATTATAAAAAACAAAAACATTAAATAAAAGGAGGAAAGAGATATGAAAAATATAAGAAAAGTATTATATGGTGTTGCGTTTGTGTTATTAGCTTCAGGTATTTTGTTCACATTTTTTCATGACAGGAGCAAAGGAGTTCTTTTTGCGGCAGAAAAAGCTCCTAATTTTACTTTGACATCTATAAATGGAACGAATAAGGGAAAACCTGTTTCTATTAGTATGTATAAAGGGAAAGTTGTTCTGTTAAATTTCTGGGCAACATGGTGTCCTCCCTGTAGATTTGAACTTCCTGATCTTGCAAAGGTATATGATAAATTCAAAAGTAAAGGACTGGTTATTATTGGGGTTACAGTAAGTTCTACCACAAGTGTCGCAAAAAAAATGATTAAAGAAGATAAAATAAAATATCCTGTGGTAATGGATGATGGAAGTGTTGCAAATCTCTATGGTGGCATAAATGCAGTTCCGACAACATTTTTAATAGATAAAAACGGGAATATTGTAAACAGGCAGGTAGGTATGTTTTTTGACAAAAGAGCAATTGAAAGTTTTGTAAAATCGTACCTGAACAAAAAACACAGTTGACAAAAATACTGGGGGGTAGTATATTATAAAAATGATAGATGGGAAAATTATAAAAAAATTAGAGCCGAGGATAAAGAGAATAGAAGGGCAGATCAGGGGTATTATGAAAATGGTTGATAAAAAGAAATACTGCATTGATATACTTCAGCAGATTTCAGCAACTCAAGGAGCATTAAAAAGTGTAGCCTCTATTATTCTTAAGAATCATATAAACACCTGTGTAAAAGAAGCCATAGAATCAAAAAAAGACATGGAAATAAAAGAAAAAGTTAACGAAGTAATAGAAATGTATGAAAAGTTTATCAAATAATATGTTTTAAAATCAGACGGAGGAGATAAAAGAATTACTTTAGATTTATATGGATTTATTCCCAGTGTTTGTGTAAATTTGATCTTTAACACATGCTT
>JAMCSM010000220.1 GCA_023380915.1 Actinomycetota bacterium
GGTTGTTTTGTTCGTTATAGAATGGGATTACAATTGATAAATCTATTTTTTTCATTATATATACTAATCCAGAATAGTTATTAGCAGTTTAACACAGAAAAGAATGATTGTTAAAGATTGCTTTTAGATAAACAATATTGAAATCACAGCAAACTCTTACATAAAGGGTTCAAAATACGGCCTGCTGTTCTATCCATCATACATTTCTTAGAAGGATTAGTCTTGTATCCCTCAAAAACAATATTGTTTAACAGATCTTTAATTTGAAACACTAGAGAAAGTCTTAATGAGAAAAAATAGCAACTAAATTAATCGTATTAAAAAGGAATTTTGGTCAGACAGCTGCAACTAGTGCAGGAATTGATCAAGCTAAAGGAGAGTATGTTTGTATATTAGATGCAGATTTACAAAACGACCCTACTGATATACTGCTGATGCTTGAAAAAATCAATTCAGGTTTTGATGTAGTGATCGGCTGGCGTAAAAATAGAAAAGACCGGATTTTAAGAAGCCTGCTTTCTAAAATAGCAAATTACTTAATACACAAAACTTTTCGTATACCTTTTCATGATTTAGGTTGTTCTCTAAAGATGATTAGAAAGGAAGCGCTGAAAGGATTGCGATTATATGGTGAATCTCACAGAATTCTTCCCTTAATTCTTTATTGGAGAGGAGCGAATATTTCAGAAATTGTTGTTAGTCACCGTGAGCGTACACAAGGAAAATCAAAATACGGCTACTCAAGAGTAATAAAACTTATTATAGATATTATTACTATAAAGTTTCTAAATTCATATGGTACTAAACCAGCGTATGTTTTTGGTACAATAGGAATATTTAGCAATATTATTGGAGTCTTATTGCTTATTGTAGTAGGCTATGATAAGTTTATCCGCGCAGTTTATGTACACAATAACCCTCTTTTTCTAATTGCCAGTTTTTTGATATTAGCAGGAGTCCAGTTTTTATTAATGGGGTTAATTGCAGAACTTTTAGTGAGAACCTATTACGAAACACAAAAGAAACCTGTTTACGAGATAAAGGAAATTAATAACTTTTAATATGTGTGGTATAGCTGGTTGTGTAGATTTTAGTCATCAACCCCAAAGGTCTCTAGTTTCAAAAATGTTGAGTACAATTGCTTATCGGGGACCTGATCAAAAAGGAATATATATAGACGAAGGTATTGCAATGGGTATCCAAAGGCTTAGCATTATAGATCTGAAAACAGGCAATCAGCCAATGCAGGATGAGGATAAAACTATAACTGTGGTTTTCAACGGCGAGATCTATAATTTTTTAGAGCTTAGAGCTAAACTGGAAAAAAAAGGATACAAGTTTAGAACAAAATCCGATACAGAAGTATTAATACATGCTTATAAAGCCTTTGGCAAGGAGATGTCGAAATATTTAAAAGGGATGTTTGCTTTTGCGATTTGGGATAAGCGAAAAAAAACAATTTTTGTGTCAAGGGACCCTTCCGGTATTAAACCATTGTATTACTATCAAAAAGGAGATCTTTTACTTTTTGGTTCTGAATTAAAGACTATCTTGGCTCATCCGCAGGTAAAAAAAAAGATTAAGTATTCAGGCTTTAAGATTATATTCTTCATTTGGTTATATTAACGGCGAACAATCCATCTTTGAAGATATTTATAAATTACTTCCAGGGCACAACTTAATCTTTTCTAGACGGGGGGAAAAAATTGATGCCTATTACCAATTAACTGCCGACAAGATCCATTTAGGGGAAAGTATTGATTCTATATTGGAAGCAGCTGTTGTCTCTCATGCAATTTCTGATGTGCCGATAGGAGTATTGCTTAGCGGAGGTATTGATTCCAGTCTAATTGCCTATTATTTAACCAAAAATATTAAAAAGCAAATTAATACTTTTTCGATAAATTTTGAAGAAAAGAGTTTTGACGAATCCTTATATGCAAAAGCCGTTGCAAAGAAGCTTGGAACAAAACACCACTGTGAAACTTTTAACTCCCAAGACGTATTAAATCTTTTCCCGCTTATCTCCAGAAATTTAGATGAACCATTAGCAGATCCTTCTCTGTTTCCTACATATAAAGTTTGTGCCTTAGCTAGAAAATACGTCAAAGTTGTATTAAGCGGGGATGGTGGAGATGAACTATTTGGCGGGTACCCAACTTATCAAGGACATATCCTTGCAGAGCAGCTTAAGAAAATGGCTCCTAATACTGTAATTAAGTATATTTTGAGTATTCTGAATACTTTTCCTATCTCATTTGAGAACTATCCAAAAATAGAAGTTTTAAAAGAGTTTCTTAAAGGACTTTATTATCCACCGTTTAAAAGGCATATTATGGATGTCTATAAAAAATTATAATCAGGAATTACTTAATAAAGAATTATTTGGAGCCAAGAGAACAACTTCAGAACCGGTTTTATCTGAGGATGCATTCAAAAGAATAGAATCAAATACAAAAGTTTTAACGACCAGAATGCAGCTTTTGGATTTTGAAACTTATCTTAAAGATAATTTATTAGTAAAGGTAGACAGGGCATCAATGTATAATTCTTTGGAGGTAAGGGTTCCTTTTTTAGATAACGAGGCCGTGGAAAATGCTTTCGCTTTAAATGATCATGTAAGTGTATTTAATACTAAAAAGGTTTTAAGGTCGTTGTTAAAATCAAAATTTCCTTCAACAATCTTTAAAAGGCCAAAAAAAGGATTTGGTATACCGCTTGCCAGATGGATATCTAATGACTTAAAAGAACTTGTAGATGAATATTTGCAAAACCCCAGACTTTTTGAGTATTTTGAAAAAAATAGAATATCAGAAATCTGGCAAAGCCATAGAGATAGAAAAAGAGATAATGCCAAATTAATATGGATGATTGTTATGTTTAGCGGTTGGTTAAATGAATGGTACTAATATAATCATTTAGCAGCTTTTGGACGCCCTCTTCAATTGATATTTTTGGTTCCCAATTAAGCATTTTTTTGGCTTTTTGGATATCGGCCTGTTTGAATTTTTCCTCATATTGCCGTCCAGGGAAATGTTGTGAAGGGTGATTAAATAGCTTCGCCAAGTAGTTAACTTCTACTTGTCTGCCATAACCTAAATTAAAAGTTTCAAAGATTATTTTATTATTAATATTCATGCCTTTAATTAACCCATCAACAACATCTGAAATATAAGTGAAATCACGAGTTTGTTTCCCTGAGCCAAAGATGGTTAAAGGTTCTTTATTTTTGATTTGTTCTAACCATTTAGTAAAAACTAATTTATATGATCCTTTAGAGAACATCCGCGATCCATATACATTAAACAGACGGAAAACAATAATAGGTACAGTGTACAGATCTGCATACATTTTACAATAATATTCTCCGATAAGTTTTTGCAAGGCATAAGGATTTTGGGGGTTTGGTGATAGAGATTCTTTTAATGGTAATATTTTTTGGTTTCCATATATCGAAGATCTGTGAACATAAATAAATCT
>JAMCSM010000221.1 GCA_023380915.1 Actinomycetota bacterium
GACTTGGCTCAAGATTATTCCCCTGTACGAAGGTAACTAATAAACATTTATTGCCTGTTTATAATAAACCAATGATTTACTATCCACTAAATACAATGGTAAATGCTGGTCTTAAAGATATCATGATTGTCACAGGTGGAAATTATGCAGGAGATTTCCTTAGAATACTGGGTAATGGCAAAGAATTCGGTTTAAAAGATATAAGCTATACATATCAGGAAGGTGAAGGGGGCATTGCTGAAGCATTAAAGCTTGCTGAGAATTTTGCAGAAGGTGAAAAAATATTTGTTATTTTAGGAGACAACATAATAGAAGACAATGTTTCTGAGGCTATAAAAGATTTTGAGGAGCAAAAAGAAGGCGCAGGCATATTCCTAAAAGAAGTTTCCGATCCCGAGAGATTTGGAGTTGCTGAAATTAAGGGAGGTAAAGTAATAAATATTGAAGAAAAACCAAATAAACCCAAGAGTAACTATGCTGTTTGCGGCTTATACCTGTATGATAATATTGTTTTCGACATTGCTAAAGAATTAAAACCATCTGGCAGGGGAGAACTTGAGATTACAGATGTAAATAACGAATATATCAAAAGAGGGATCATGTCATATTCAATATTGAATGGCTGGTGGACAGATGCCGGGACATTTGAGTCCTTGTTCAAAGCAAGTAAACTTGTGGCAGAAAAAGAAGGTTTAAAATTTTAATATGTCAGTTGAATGGCAGAAAAAACATTCAAGAATATTAAATTTGCTTTGCCAGTTATTATCCGAAACGATGTAAATCCAGGAATATTTATAATTCTCGGAATTTAAAAGTAAATCCTGATAAATATAAGCATTTCCTTTTTCTTCGGCGCATCCTATGAATTTCTCAATATTTCCACAATTATTGCATTGATACATTTGGATCCTCTTTTGAAGTTAAAATTTTAAATTATCAGTTATTATAGCATATTATCGGCTAAGTTCAATATACCATTATTTATTTTATATTTATCGCCTTAATTGACTAATTGACTAAAGATATAAGCTTTGATAATATCTAAACGATAAAAAGCAAATACAGATAATGGAAGGAGAGTAATGTACGAAGGTATGGTACAATTGACGGATTCAAATTTTGATTCAGAAATATCACAATCAGCAATACCAATACTTGTTGACTTCTGGGCTGTCTGGTGCGGCCCATGTAAGATGATTGCACCTGAACTTGAGAAATTATACGAAGAGAAAAAAGATGTCCTGAGAATAGGGAAATTAAACGTTGACGACAATAGAAATATTGCAATAAGATATGGAATCAGCAGCATCCCTACCTTGCTTCTTTTTAAAAATGGAGAAGTAGTTAAAAAATTAATTGGGGCTATGTCTAAAGATAAAATTTTAACCGAAATTTCAAGTTTTATATAAAATAATGGTTCTAAGAAATTTATAAATATTTATATATCTGAGCACATCAGATTGTAGTTATTAAAAACATAAAAACTATTTTGATCTGTTATTTTTCTTAAGAGCAAAGCTGCAAAATCAGCCCTTATATTTCTTGATTTGTTAAAGAGCAATAATATTGCCACTTCACAAAATTGATCTAATTATATAAAATCTATGAAATGCTTTTTTAGGATTTAAGGTTTTTAAAAAATCCTGTAAATTTTATTTGCAAATCAAAAACAGGCAATTTTATGTTTAAAAAAGTTGAAAGCAATGTAAATCTTGTAGAGCTTGAAGAGAAAGTTCTAAATTTTTGGAAAGCCAATAAAATCTTTGAGAAAAGTCTGGACAAGAATAAAGATTGCCAAAAATTTATTTTTTATGAAGGTCCTCCCACAGCAAATGGAGAGCCTGGTGTCCATCATGTCCTTTCACGAGTCTTTAAAGATATATTTCCCAGATATAAAACCATGAAGGGATATAATGTTCCCCGAAAAGCAGGTTGGGATACCCATGGGCTTCCTGTTGAGCTTGAAATAGAAAAGAAGCTGGGTATAAATTCAAAGAAAGAAATCGAAAGCATAGGAATCGAAAAGTTTAATAAGCTTTGCAGAGAAAGTGTTATGAAATATGAGGGCGAATGGAAGAGATTAACTGAACGTATTGGATTCTGGCTTGATATGGAGAATGCTTATTTTACTTTTAAAAATGATTACATAGAAACATTATGGTGGATCTTAAAAACAATATGGGACAGGAATTTGCTTTATGAAGATTATAAAATTGTACCATACTGTCCAAGATGCGGAACGGCACTATCATCTCATGAAGTAGCGCTCGGTTACAAAGATGTCGAGGATTATTCGATAATAGTTAAATTTGCTCTGGCGGATAAGCAGGATACTTATTTTCTGGTATGGACCACAACACCCTGGACCTTAATTTCAAATGTTGCATGTGCAGTTAGTACTGAGGCTTCATATGTTGAAATTTTATTCAAAGATGAGAATTTAATCCTTGCTGAAAGTTTATTAAATGAAGCTCTGGGAAATGATACTTCTTATAAAATTATACGCAGATTTAAAGGAAGTGAAATTTTAAATAAGAAATATATTCCGGTATACAAATATACTGATGATAAAAATGCATTTAAATTAATTTCAGGTGATTTCGTTTCAATAAAAGAAGGAACAGGTATCGTCCATATCGCTCCCGCCTTTGGCGAGGATGATATGAGAGTAGGCAGAATAAACAGACTTCCGGTAGTACAAATGATTGATGAAGAAGGAAAGTTTAAATCTGAAGTTAATGGTTTCAGCGGTCTGCCAACAGAAGAAGCAAATCCAGAAATAATTAAAGATCTTAAAAATAGGAATCTTGTTTTTAAAATAAAAAAATTTGAACATTCTTATCCATACTGCTGATACTGTTCAAGAAAACTGATATATTATGCAAAAAAAAGCTGGTACATAAAAACCTCTGAAATAAAGGATGACTTGATAAAATCTAATATGACGATTAACTGGTACCCTGAACATATTAAATTTGGCAGATTTGGAAAATGGCTTGAGAGTAATGTTGACTGGGCTTTAACAAGAGAAAGATACTGGGGGACTCCGCTTCCTATCTGGAGTGATAAAAATGGTCATAAAATTTGTATTGGAAGCGTCCAAGAGCTTAGGGAAAAGTCAATTAATGGTTTTGATAAACTGGATCTCCATAAGCCATATGTGGATAAAATAGCTATAAAATGTGATAAATGCGGCGAGCATATGTACCGGACACCTGAGGTTATAGATGTCTGGTTTGATTCGGGTTCGATGCCTTTTGCACAATTCCATTATCCTTTTGAAAATAAAGAAATTTTCTTTGATAACTATCCTGCTGATTTTATCTGTGAAGCTATTGATCAGACAAGAGGATGGTTCTATACAATGCTTGTCATATCAACCCTGTTATTTAAGAAATCATCATATAAGAATGTTTTGTGTCTGGGCTTAATCAATGATGAATGTGGACAAAAAATGAGTAAATCAAAAGGTAATGTTGTAAAGCCT
Source organism: Actinomycetota bacterium (assembly GCA_023380915.1). The sequence continues at coordinate 3,488 of JAMCSM010000221.1, forward strand.
TGGGATATCCTTGCAAAACAGGGTGCAGACGCACTTAGGTGGTATTTTTTTACGGTTGTTTCACCCTGGAATGCAAAGAATTTTTCAGTTAAAGCAATTGATGAAGTAATTAGAAAATTTATTTTAACCTTATGGAACACTTATTCTTTCTTTGTCATATATGCAAATATAGATAATTTTAATCCTGACGAACATGAAATAGCGCTAAAAGACAGAACGGAGATAGACAGGTGGATAATTTCTGAGCTTAATAAAACTGTAAAGAATGTAACAGAACTAATGAATAATTTTAATGTTACAGACAGCGGCAGGCTTATCGAGAACTTTGTAGATGAACTTTCAAATTGGTATGTCAGAAGAAGCAGGAGAAGATTCTGGAAGAGCGAGGAAGACAGGGATAAAATAAGTGCATATAAAACTTTGTATGAATGTCTCCTGACAATTTCCAGGTTATCTGCTCCTTATATTCCCTTTATAAGTGAAGAAATTTATAAAAATTTAACCGGTGGACGGAAGTCCGGTCTTGAAAGCGTTCATCTTGAAACTTACCCTGCTGCAGTGAAT
>JAMCSM010000222.1 GCA_023380915.1 Actinomycetota bacterium
TTGGACTGCCAAATGTGGGCAAATATTGAACTTTTTTCCTTCTTTATTTTCCCAGCTCCTTAAATTCAAGTGTCCACTTATTAAAACCCTGTCGCCTTTTTTTAAGGCATTTGCACAATTTTCTGCAAGTGAGTTCCACGCAGTTACATTGAAGAAATCCACTGCTTCCATATCTTCACCGCTGTTGTCCTTCCATCTTTTATTTACTGCAATCCCAAGCTCCGTAATTGCAGTGCCTTCATTTGTATATTTTATCTCAGGGTCTCTTGTTAAATTGCCAAGCAGATAAATCTGGTTTATATTATTCATTGAACCTCCAATCAATGATTGAATTCATAAAATTTACAATAAGCAAAAAAATCATCCCAGGGATATAATATTTTTACTTCTGATTCGGATTTAATTTTAAATTTCCCGGGAAAAAACTTATCAATCAAAAGAAATTTCATTTCTTTTCCGGCCGCAACTGTTATCTCATCATAAGAAAGGTCAAGATAATCCAGAAAACAATTATTTCTTTTTAAGACTTCTATTACAGTTTCTTCATAATCCGAATTCTCAAAAAATAATATATTCTGTGCAACAGCAAGTGCTGCAGCATCTGATGCATTTTTTGTTATTTCGCGTGCAGTAAAAATCCTGGAAAAATCTATAATAAGTAAAAATAAAAGAGCAAAAATAAAAATCAATATTATTGTAAATATGGAGATATTGCCACTTTTGTTTTTAAAAATCTTTTTACTGGTCATTTAAATTTTGATTTAACTATAATAATTTTGTTATTTTTAATAGCATTCCATTCTCATACTACTGGAACTTTTCAAAAAGATATTTCTGCCAGAAAAAAAATGAAAAAGATTTAAAAGTCCGTTGTAGTTATATGTTAAATTTATCGTAACAATATCACCAACTCCTCTTTTGATATCTCCTGATGGATCAATTTCTACATTCAATAAATTTTTATCGAGATTAGCACAGATATTTTCAATCTGCTTGCCTGCCTTCTCCTCGGAGTTTGTCGTAGTTAGAATTCTTGCCCCTTCTCTTGCAGCCTGCTCCAGCAAATTCTGAATGTAAACGAGATATCCCAGCTGAGAAACAATTAGAATTACTAAAATCAATATTGGAATTACAAGTGCAAATTCTAAAGACGCCTGGCCTTTCGAGACCGAACTGACATTGTTTATTCTAAATGAATTTTTAATTTCTAACTCCTTAATAATAATTTTTAATAAAAATTGTTTCTCAGCTCAGGGTAAATGATGATTTAATGAATTAAACCATCTGTGATATCTTGGTAAAAACTTTACTTATGATATCGATAATCATGGGCTTGCCAACTGCCACTAAAATTGCGCTTATTACTCCAGCTATGACCATTACAAGCGCATATTCAAGTGTTGACTGGCCTCTCTGGCACCATAATTTTATCTTTTTTCTTATGTTTATTATTTTTATTGTTCATCACCTCCTTATTTTATTTGCTGCAAGCCACCTGTATTCAACCCAGGTTTTTACCTTTAATGATTTTTTTCTTCTTGCACCTCCTTTCAATCTCAAAATCTTAGTTTCTTAATCATTTTGCAATACAAATTTTTCAACAATTAATAATTATTAATTTCAGGAAAATAAAAAGCTGCCGCCTACGGAAAAGATCAGAGGTCCTCCCACAAGCAGTATAAAAGCCGGCAGAATTAAAAAAACGAGAGGAAAAATTATAAATACTGAAATTTTTCGGGATTTTTTTTCAAAATTTTGAGCTTCTTCAAATTTTATCTGCTCTGATTTCTGATTTAAGATTTCACTTATTGACGAACCGTATTTTTCAGCTTGCAGTAAGATAAAAAGCAGGTTTTTTAAATTTTCAGTATCATTTCTCGAGATAAAATTTTTAAATGCTTCAAATTTGCCTATTCCAAAATCTATGTCTTTTAAAATTTTTTTGAGTTCAATACCAATATTGCCTTTATACTTTTCTATTATTATTCTTATAGAATTATAAATATTCTGTCCGGAAAGAGTTGAAATATATAAAAGATCGATTACATAGGGAAGATCATTATTCAGTTTTTCTAACCTGCGACTGTTATATCTTCTTAAGAATATGTCCGGAATCCAAAACCCCAGAATACCACCTGAGACTGTCAGTAAAATAGATGTTACTATACTAGATGAAACAAACATTCCCGCAAGGGAAAATAAAATCATTATTAAAATCTTATAACCAAGGAAAACATTGAATGTTATTTCAATATTTTTTTCTTCAAAAAATAATTCCAGAAAATAACTATTTTTTTGCTTGTAATCAGTTTTGAAAAATCTGCTAAACAAACTGCCTAATTTTCCAGTCAGGGAATTTAAGAAAATTATCAAATTATTTTTTTTATTTCCCTGTTTTCCGGTATAAAAATTCATCCTTTTTTTCCAGACAATAGCTTTTTGAAATAATAGAAAAGTCCTGTGCATATGAACAAATAATACAAAAAAATAAAAATGAAATAATTCAAATTCTTACCTGTTTATATATAATATTTTTTTAATAAAAATTATTCCGGTGATTTCAAGAATTCCTCCGATTACCAGAATAATATTTCCTAAGCCACTGGAGAAAAAATTACTTATCGAGGATTTCATCAAAGCAAACATTGCAATCAGTATTAATACAGGAGAAAATGAAATAATATTCGCAGAGTATCTGCTCTGTACAGTAATTGTTTTTGCTGCAGTTTTTATTGCGAGACTTTTTTGCAGTGAATTTGCAACACTGTTTAAAATGAATACCAGGTCACCGCCAATTTTATTATTTATTTTTAAGGATGATGTAAATAATGTAATTTCTCTGCTGCCGCATCGTTCGGAAAATTTATCCAGAGCCTCATCAAAAGAGAAATTAAGGTCGAGCTCATTTACCAGCTTTAACAGATAAGGCCTTAATGGCTTTTTGGTCCAGTTTATTGATTCTTTAAAAATACTTCTCATTGTTTTCCCAGCTCTCAGCATAACAACCGTATTATTTACAAATTCTATAATCTGTATGTGCAACATTTCTTTTCTTCTGGTTTTAAAGCTCTCAACAAAATCCGAAATAATTATTAAAACACAAATACCAATAAAAATTCCAAAGATTATATTTTTAAATACCAGATAAAAGATCAAAAATGATGTTATAAAAGAAAGAAATATAAATATTTTTTTATTGTTCTTTATTTTATCCATAAATAACCTAAAACCGTAATCCAGACCCTGGAAATTAAAATTTTGTTTTATACCGGGACTTGTCAATGTTTTCAAAACTGCAAACTTATAAATCCCGGTGCACAATAATAATAAAATTAATATAAAAGCTACAGGAATCAATATTTCATCATAAGGAGATATTTTCAAAAACATTTTTCAGACCCTTATTTTTAATTTTATTTATAAAACCCGGTATCCTGCCTGTAAAGACAGGAAATTCTGAATATTTTTTGTCCCCGGACTGAAATGCAAAAATTTCTTTTATCTCAAGAGTACTGGTATTGCCAAAAATCTTACTGGAATTCATAATCTCGCTTATGCTTGAGACTATCCTTTTGCCGTTACTCGTCCTCTCCAGATGGATGATCATATCAATTGAAGAAGATATAATTCTTCTGGCAGAAGCTGGATTTAAATTAATACCTGACATCAGCAGCATCGTTTCAAGTCTCGAAATAAGATCTTCGGGTGAATTGGCATGTATCGTGGTCATCGAGCCGTCATGTCCGGTATTCATGGCTTGCAAAGTATCGATTGCCTCAATTCCCCTGATTTCACCTACTATAATCCTGTCAGGCCTCATCCTCAGAGAATTTCTTACAAGATCCCTTATGGTTATTTCACCTCTGCCTTCAAGATTGGGCGGTTTGCTTTCCAGCTTTATTACATGTTCCAAATTTAAATTCAACTCCAGTGTATCCTCTATAGTAATTATCCTCTCATTACCCGGGATAAAATTTGAAATAATATTAAGAAATGTAGTTTTCCCGGTAGAAGTTGCGCCGGATACAATAATATTTATTTTGCTCTGAGCACATATTTTTATAAAATCTGCAATATTCTGACTTAGTGAACCCAGGTTTATGAGGTCCTCAAACGACAATATGCTTTTTTTAAATTTCCGTATTGTGACAATGATTTCATTTACAGCTACCGGTTTCATGACTATGTTGATTCTTGAACCGTCATCCAGTCTTGCATCTGCCATCGGTGAGCTTTCATCGACTCTGAGGCCAAGCGGGCTTAAAATTCTTTCAACCAGATTTCTTGTGTGGGCTGAATTCCTGAATTTAAGGTCTGTTTTCTTAATTACACCGTTTTCTTCAAAATAAATGTCATTCCAATCATTAATCATTACTTCCGAAACATCCTTATTGCCAATCAAGCTGCTGATTGGGCCGAATTCAAAAGTATCTTCATAAATTTCTTTTACAAGTTTTTTAATCTCTTTTTCGCTGATGATTATTTTATCGTTTTCAATTATATCTTTTAGAACAATGCCGATTTTTTCGATCCTGTTTTCAGGTTTTAAATTTTTAAGATCATAAATATCAATTTCATCAGCCATTTTTTTGCCAATATAATCAGCAATTCCGCAATCAGTATTATTATATCTAAAAATTTTATGCATCCAGTTCTCCAAAAAAAGTTATCTTAAAGTCATAAAGACAGGGTTTCATATAAAATATTGGAAAAATCGATAATGCACTTGACAACCCTCAGATTATAATTGAAAAGTGAAGAAGGACCATTGTTTAAAAATAATAATTCAATATCCCTGTCATAAGGTATGAAAGACCTTACGGGAAACTTTAAAATACTTGCAAGCCTTGAAGGTGGAATTGCAGGTTTATTATTGGATTTATTGATTACCAGATCGATTTTATGAGAAATATAACTGAAACAGAGATTTTTGGATAGCAATTCCAGATTACTTATAGAGATCAAATCGGGAAGGGAAATAAAAATCAATTTATCAATACATTCGTCAAAATCAAATTCCTTTTCAAAAAACAGGTAATAAGGAAAGTCAACAACAATAATCTCAAAATTTTCTTTAAGAAAATTAAACAACTTCTCAAGATTCTTTCCCTTTAAAAAGCTTTTCTTTTCAACTCTTAAGGATGGGAGGACAAGATTCAGGCTGCTTTCCTGATTTATGACAAGCTTTTTTAATATCGAGGCGTCTATGTCGTCCATGACATTTTCAAGATCCCCAAGGTCTCTGTAATTTTCATCCATAAGGTTGAAAATTAGTCTGGAATCTTTCTTCCCGGTATTTAAATCTATATAAAGTATATTTTCGTTTTTGTTTCTGGCTAAATAAGCTGCAACACAAGATGAAATAAAACTGCATCCGGATCCACCTTTAGCTGAAGTAAACAATAATATTTTTGATTCGACCCCATCTGATTTCTTCAATCTCTCCTTCTTTCTTTTTTTAGTGAAATTTAATATTAAAAACCCATATTTTTAACTTCAGGGCATATCGATAAATTTAAAACTCCTCTTTCAAGCGATAAAAAAATTTTTTCTTCCTCGGATATTGTCAAATAAAAAGTCACTATTATCGAACTGCTTAAAGCTTGAGTTGTGTAACTTGAATCAAAAATATTATTCGCAAGCAAACTGTCATTCTTATCCGCATTAGCCTGGTCACCGGCTTTTTTCCCGGCTGGATTTTTTTGATTTGATATCATAACAATTTCTTTCTCACCAAGTACCAGTTCCGGAATAAGCTGGCTGCTTATTTGATCATAATATACAGATATTACATCTACTTTATCTCCTGCTTTCAGAACTGAATCATCTCCATAATAATTTACCGGAACACTGACAGCCCTTAAACCTTCGGGAATATAGGAAGAAAATTTGATATAAGGATTCTCATTTAACTGATTACCCTCGATCTTATCCTTCGAGATTATCTCTCCTTTAGATATACTGGTCAGAGCTTTTTTACCTGCAATTTGATCCAAATTTGTAATGAATTTTTCGTTAAAAATATTCAATGGTATTTTTTCTATGCTCACAGAGTTATCTTCGATCACCTGCCCGCTGTTTATATCATTACTGGCGACAAATATTTCCATACTATTTGAACTTTCATTGTTCTGGGATTTTAAATTATTTATATACCAGAAAATAAAAATCCCTCCGAAAACAGCAACAATTATAAATATTATTCCAAATAATTTTTGCTTATAAATTAAAGACATAAAATTCCCTGTCATTTATTAAATATAATTTATGTATTTACATAAATGAATATTAACATAAAAAAATATATATGTAAATAAAATTTTTAAAAAAAATGATATTTTTTGGGTGTGCACCAAAATTAAATAGGCTACAATAAAATTAAATAGGTAAGAAAAAAAGTGGTTTAACTGCAATTGCAAAATAAAATTAAGTGCTTATTCTATAAATTGTAAATAAGCTGTCCGCATGCAGCGCTTATATCTCTTCCGAATCTATATCGTTCCGTTACAGACACTCCTGATTCTTCCAGAATTCTCTTAAAATCTTTTACCCTGGCTGCCGATGGAGGATAAAAAATGCCCCTGCCATTATAAGGGATAAGATTTACAAAACATAAAATATCTTTCAATAATCTTGACAGCTCAACAGCCAGAACGGGTGAGTCATTCAGATTTCCAATAATTACATATTCAAACATTACTCTGCGGTTTGTGGCGGCAATATATTTTTTTACTGCTTCCAGCACCATTTTCAGAGGATATTTATTATTTATGGGCATTATCTTTGATCTTAAATCATCATTAGGTGCACTTAGCGATACTGCCAGATTAACCTGCAAGTTTTCCCCAGCAAATCTTAATATCTTGTCAGGAATGCCACAGGTAGAAATTGATATTTTCCTGGCACCGATATTAAACTTATTTTTATCATTCAGCAGCCTTATTGCTCTAATTACATTTTCGTAATTTAAAAAGGGCTCTCCCATTCCCATGAAAACAACATTGGTGACTCTGGCGGCGGCAACCTTATTTAAGTAACGCGCAAAGAACAAGACCTGGTTTATTATTTCATAATCATTTAAATTTCTTTTAAACCCCAAACTCCCGGTTCTGCAAAAAGTGCAGCACAGTGGACATCCAATCTGTGATGATACACAAACAGTATTCCTGCTATTCTTATGCCGCATTAAAACTGTCTCTACGGCGAACCCATCTGAAAGTGTAACAGCAGCTTTCAAGGCATTATTGTTTTTCGATAATGTTCTAATTAAAGTTGCTTCTAATGTAAGAGGAAAATCCTTTTTTAATTGTTCCCTCAGGGAAACCGGCAAGCTGGTTGCATTCTGCCAATCCTCAATAAGGTCCCTATAAATTGCCTGCTCTAATTGCATCAATCTATAGGCTTTTTCATCTTTAATTATTTTTTTAAGATTCTCAATATTAAGATTCATAATAATTATTATGCCAGATTTTACAACACCATGAAATGATTATTCCCGGTTTTTATTATTTTTTCCATAAATATGCCGATAATATATAACAACCAAACAAATATTTGCCACAATAAAATATACGGGCGTAAAAGGTATGGACAGCCCTTAAACCTTCGGGATAAATATGGATTCCGGAGAAATAATGCTTGATAAGAGTGGAAAATATAAAGTTGAAATTTATTTGAATAAAAATCTTTCCAACACCCTGGATTTCGAAGTTAAAGGCTGATCGGCTTGTTTTGGATTTTTCGGTTTTACATCAAATCCAGCAGATATATCCTATAAATAATTATCCGGGATTTATTAATTTTTACTGCTTAAGCTTACCGATTATTTCTTTAACCATCTGCTCAATCAGGATGTCATCATTGGGCTTCCCGCTCTCATGAGCTGCATTATAAGAAAGCTGGCAGACATTTGATTGGAATGAACATATATTTACGCTCCTGAAGGCTTTAAGCCTGTTTTCAATCATTTCCCTGTAGCCATTTCTTATTTCATTTACGAGCACGGCAAGATCGGGTGAATCTTTTGAAATCAGATCCTTAAGTTTTTGTATGGCAAGTTTTGAAATCCGAGTATAAACACTGGCTTTATTGATACCCAGATTTATAGCCTGACCAATTAGTTCATCACCTACACCCGAGCCTCCATGAAGTGAAAGGAAGCAATCCGTCATTTCCCTTATTTGCCCAAGCATATCCAGATTAAGTGATGCTTTCTGTTCGGTAAGCCCGTGGATGGAACCGATGGCTGGCGCCAATATATCGACGCATGTTTTTTCGACAAACTCTGCCGCCATCCTGGCATTAGTTAAATTAGCCTGGGCACTTCCTTCGTCCTGGCCAACTCTGGTAATATATCCGACTTCAGCTTCAACCATGAGGCCGACACTATGTACAACATCTGCTACCTGCTTTGTTCTGCTTATTTTTTCCTCAAAACTCAAACCAACCGGGCCATCATACATCAGCGAAGTAAAACCGCATTTTACAGCATTTATAATTGATGAAATTTCTGTTGCATGGTCCAGATGAAGCACCAGCGGTACATTAACTTTATTTGAAACATCTTTGACCAGGTTTGCAAAAGTTTCAAGGTCGCTGTATTTAAGCTGTGGCTCATATACTGCACAAACAACAGGGGTTTTTAAATCAACAGCTGCCTCTACCGCACCTTCAAGCGTCTCAATATTAAAGACATTGAAACATCCAAGACAGTATTTGTTTTTCCTGGCATCCTCAAGAAATGGTTTTAAACTTGCAATAGGCATCAAAATGCTCCTTTAGAAAAAAATAATTTTTAATTTTATTATTATTGTACTATAAAAGATCAAATAAGCGCCATTACAATATCACAAAGAAATAAGAACACCATGACAATATTAATTGTAATTAAAATATGTTTACTTTAAAATGTACTAAACTTTGTAAAAAATATTCAGGCTGAATATATAAATAAGGGCAGTAGATGGATTCTTTTCTTCATTTTCTTTTAAATCCAAGCGCATTGCTGCAACAATGGGTAACTATTCTGGGAGCAATCGCTTATATAGTAATATTTGCCATAATTTTTGCAGAGTCCGGCCTCCTGGTGGGTTTTTTCCTTCCGGGAGACAGCCTGCTTTTTGCCGCAGGTTTTCTTGCTGCCGCAAAAATTCCAAACTCTTCCCATACATATCTTAATATATGGATTTTGATTATTGTTACATTTATTGGAGCAGTTTCAGGAGACAGTGTCGGTTTTACTTTTGGCTACAGAGTTGGCCGTAAATTATTCCAGAGAGAAAATTCAAGATTTTTTAATAAGGAAAATCTCGTAAGGGCACAGGGGTTTTATGAAAGGCATGGTACCAAGACAATTGTGCTTGCCCGGTTTGTACCGATAATAAGAACTTTTGCACCAATAGTAGCCGGAATTGGAAAAATGAATTACAAAACATTCATTGCGTTTAATATCATCGGGGGCGCCTTATGGTCTGTTGCAGTGCCTCTTGCAGGCTACTACCTGGGACAGATTATACCAAATATAGATAAATACTTGCTTCCGATTATCGTAGTTATTGTCATTGTCTCGGCGATACCTGCAATATTAAATTTCCTGAGATCGAGAAGAAAAAAAGATACCGGACAAACCCGGAATAAATAATCCAAAAATTAATAACTAACCGAATATAAGAATTAAATCAGTTAAAAAATAAATTAAAAAACACTCCGCTGATTTTCATATTCAATATAAAGCCTGTCCCCTGTTTTCAAAGATACATAATTTATAAAACCTGATTTCAGTTCCAGAACCCTTGAAGCGTTCTTTATAAGTGGAGTAAACCTGAATGGTTTAAAACTATGAAAAACTTTAATAATTTCATCAAATTTGTCCAGAAAGATAACATCAATACAATATCGCATTCCAAAAGTATGGATGCTTTTACATTCTTCAATTAATAGCCCCTCGCTATTTTTTAATTTTCTTTTAAAAATTAACCCGAATAACCGTGTAAAAAAATTATCAGCCGCTTTTATTTTATCAGAAATTATTTCAAAGCCTGTTGGGCTTTCATATTTATGGATTTTATTTCCATGATTATAAGTATCAGGACTGATAATTTTATAAACCTTCAAAATTGCTATTACTGAATCTTAACTTTTTTTAAATATTATTATTGTTATTACAAAGTA
>JAMCSM010000223.1:0-3186 GCA_023380915.1 Actinomycetota bacterium
TATAAGATTTGAAAAAAGATTAAGTAGGTTGCCTAAAGCCTTAAGATCTGGAATAAAAAAGTATTAGCAGACAAAATATGCTATAATTTTGCTGAAGATAAAATCACATATTAACTTAATTTTCAAATATTTATCAAAATTAAATATTGGTATAAGTTATATGGAATTTTTATTTTACTATCAATACAGCCTGGTTTTTATTTTATTGATAATATTAATTAACTATATTGTCAATAATCACTTTTACAAAGACACATCAAAATTCAAAATTCCGGAATTTATTAAAACATCCCCTCCTTTGATTTCAATAATGATTCCGGCAAGGAATGAATCTAAAAATATACGCAGATGTTTAAGGTCACTTGCAAGACAGGATTATCAAAACTTTGAAATACTTGTGCTTGACGACAATTCTATTGATGGAACTTCAAAAATTGTCAGTGAATTTGCTGCCAGAAATAGTAGGATAAGACTGTTCAAAGGACAAAAATTGCCAAATGGATGGCTTGGAAAATCTTATGCCTGCCATCAGCTTTCATGTTTTGCAAGGGGTGAATATTTTCTTTTTACTGATGCAGACACGCTGCATTTCAAAAATTCGGTTTCAAGTGCAATAAGTGCACTCATTATCAATAAGCTTGATGCTTTATCAGTTTTTGCAAGGCAAATAACTGTGACCCTTCATGAGAGGATGATGGTGCCTTTTGCCAATTTCTTCATTCTTTGTTTTTTACCCCTGAATTTAATCAAAAATTCTGGAAATCCCTTCTTCTGTACTGCAATCGGTCAATTTTTACTGTTTAAAAAAGATGTTTATAAAAAAATAGGCGGGCATAAAGCTATAAGAAAAGATATTCTTGAGGACATAAGAATCGCTAAAATGGTAAAAAGCCATGGTTTCAAATTTATGATTTTTGATGGAAAAAATAATTTTTATTGCAGAATGTACAAAAATTTAAATGAGGTTGTTAAGGGATTTGTAAAAGTGCTATCCTCTGCATTTAATTATAATATATTGCTTCAATCACTGGTGACAATACTGGTATTTGCAGTATTCTTATCTCCGTTTATCCTGCTGCCACTGGGAATCCTGTTATTCGGGTGGCCTCAAATTATTATAGATGCGCTCATTGCCCAGGTTTTAATTATACTCGCGATAAGGATTATTCAAACCATAAGGTTTAAAAACAGATTTGTTGATATTTTCCTTCACCCCCTTGCAGTAATATATCTTTTACTTATATCCATCTTCTCAATGGTGCAATACAAAAAAGACAGCGTAATTTTCTGGAAAGGCAGAAATTACAACATAGGCAATGAAGGTGAAATAGAATTTACCAATGACAATTTTGAACCTGACAATTTTGAGCCTGTAAAGGGCAAATAAGTTATTTAAGGTTGAAAATTGCTGTAACTGTAACCATTACTTCTTTTTCGATTGTGCTTGTATCATATGTGCCATAATCGGAAATCTCATTTGAATTTACCCGTAGCACCTGTACAACTCCTGCATTGGCTGATTTTATACTACCCACAACAAGTCCTGTGCTTTCCGCAATCTTTTGAGCTCTTTTTTTAGCATCTGCAGCAGCATCAGAAAGAAGCGATATTCTCAAATCAGGTAATTTTGTATAATAATATTCCAGCGTATTGGTCGAAAAAATTACGCCCTCTTCAATTAAAACCTGGGTATTTTTTGCCATCGAAGTAATCTTATTTACATCATTGGATTGAATTTCAACATTCTGGGTCAGGATATATTCCTTAGGAGCATTAGGATCATACTTAGACGGATTCTCCATAAAAACAGGAGATATCAATACTTTACTTACGTCAACTCCCTGGTCTTTAAAAAATTTAAGAACAGCCTGCTGGTCATTGGCCATCTGTGTATACCCATCTTTTAAACTATCTATCGGAACATTTCTCTGGAATGTAGATGTCCACTTGGCAAGATCAGAAGTGACTTCTTTTTTAACCGAACCAGTTACGGTAAGAGTATCAGTCTTCTGGCTTCTGACCCAATAAAAAGTAAAAGAGCCTATCCCTGCAGCAATAATTAGGCAAATACCTAAAATCACTCCAAAAATTATAAGCTTGTTCCCTGCTCTTGCGCCGCTTTTAATGTTTTCATTTATTTCGTTCATGACAATTTTCCCTTAATCCTCATCTTAAATTTATTATAAAAATTTAAAAAAAACTTTTCTGGTTTTTATTGACTAATTTCTAATCCTTTTAATTGATTTTATCCTGTTTAAATTTAACTTTCAATATCAAGTTATAAATAATTTTTCCGGTTTTTTATTTTTGAACTACATTTTTTTTAGAAAGAATTGATATGTGGATCCCAGTAAGGTTATAAATTCCCCCTTCACAGAACTTTCATCACTGCTTAAATTAGCAGAAAAATTAAAAGCAGTATTGCCATTGTAGCATGTTTCATTTGGAGCAGATAAACTTCCTGACATAACGCCTTTAATCACAAACGTTTTCAAATCAATGGTTCCTGATAAATTAGCTTTAAATGTAAACTCACAAACTTCAGATGAATTGCCTTCAAGAGAAATTTCTTTAAAACTTGTCAGGATATACCCTTTTACATCCCCTGTTTTAAGATTTATCTGCATCAACAATGTACCAGGATTACCGCCAAGATAATTGTTCTTATAACTGATGTAATCTTCATCACCTGAACTTGTTTCAGCGGTAGTTTCCGCTATACTGGTTTCTACGGTTGTTGATGCTGAATTAGTTTCAGAAGCTGTAGCTTCCGAAGCTGCTGCTCCTGAAGTTTCACCGCTGCCAGGCTCAGTAACCTGGCTGACAGTTGTCTCATCAGAACTACTTGTTTTTGAGGCACTGCATCCGTAACTCATAAAAATCACAACTAAAAAACAAAATAATAAAATATGTAAAGTTAATATTTTTAGCAGCTTTCTGCCCATTTAAGTCTTCTCTCTCTTTTAAAGAATGTCTTTAAATTTTACTATTTTTTTATTATTTTTTCACTTTTACAAAAGTATAATAAAAAAATAATTTTTAAGCTTGACAATAAGATAAAGCCGAGACTATAATTTAACAGAATTTACAATTGGTACGTGAACTTTATAAATTTAGAAATATAAATTTTCACATAATTTTATAGAACAGATTCAATTAATCAATTTAAACTTAAAGGGAGGTTTT
>JAMCSM010000223.1:3196-4975 GCA_023380915.1 Actinomycetota bacterium
TAATAAAAAAATAATTTTGGATAGTGTCAAGTATTTTGTGTAAATTTTTTTATCTCTTTTATTGGCTTACTCTTCCATCCTTTATTAATTCCAGATATCACTCCAAATATAATCCTATTTATACTTGCGCTGTTTTGAAAGCAGGCCATAGGTCTTACTCTTCTTCTTATTTCCCTAAAAGATCTTTCAATTAGATTTGTCGTTCTAATCTTTGATCTGATGTCTTTGTCAAAGTAAAAAAATGTAAGCATATCTTCAATATCTTTTGCCAGGCAGCCAACTGCCTTGGGGTATTTATCCTGCCAGTTTCTAACCCAGTTTTTAAAGGCTGTTTCTGCATCCTTCCTACTATCTGCCAGATAAATCTTTTTAGCAGAACCCATTACCTTTTTTGTATCTTTCTTTGGCAGCTTTGCAGCTACATTTGCCAGCTTATGGACCCAGCAGCGCTGCTTGGGGTTGTATGGATATACAATATCAGCAGCTCTTCTAAGTGAGGCTGATCCATCAAATATTATAAGTTCTAAGTTTTTTCCATATAGTCCTCTTCTGTACAAACTATCCATAAAGGCGTACCATGCATCCTCAGACTCACCTGGGGTAAGCCTAAATGATATTATTTCCTTTATGCCGGAGGTTGTAATGCCGCAGGCTACAAGTACTGTTTTTTTAACAGCTCCTGCAAGGGTTTTTACCTTAAGTGTTATTCCATCCAAAAACAGGTATTTGTAACTGTCCTCCAGTGCCTTTGTATGAAAAGCGGCTACAGCACTGTCTAAGGACTTTGAAATATTGGATACTGATTGTGCACTTATTTTATATCCCAAAACTACTTCAAGCACTTGGCCTACTTTTCTTGTGGATAGCCCTGCAAGAAATGCATCTTTAATAAGGTCTATAAGTGCCACTTCTTTTCTTCTGTATTTTTTAAATATTGAAAATTCAATACCTTTTAGCCTGTTTCTTGGAACCCTTATGTTTTCAATTAAACCCATGCACGATTCAATATTTCTTGTGTAAAAGCCGTTTCGCCAGTCAAGACGGCCAAGCTTTCTTTTATACCTTGGAGCAGCAAGAGACCTAGCCTGCTCTTCAACTAATATTCCTTCCATTAACATCTTTAAATACTGCCTTACCTCCGGTTTTAGCTCACCCCAGAATTCCTCTTCTGTCTTTACTTCCTTCCATAAATCAGATAATCTTAGGGAAGTCAATTGTTTCATGGCGTACTCCTTTCACTTATTTAATTGGCAATTTAATTATTTGAAAGAGTACGCCTTTTATTTTTTATTTCAAAGTCTTTTTACACAATTAATTTTACAATATCAAATAATTTTTAAGCTTGACAATAAGATAAAGCCGAGACTATAATTTAACAGAATTTATAAATTGGCATGTGAACTTTATAAATTTAGAAATATAAATTTTCACATAATTTTATAGAACAGATTCAATTAATCAATTTAAACTTAAAGGGAGGTTTTTTAAAATGGACGAAGTTCCAGGTCAACGGCAAGGAAACTTTTAAAACAACCAGGAAAAGCCAGTATTTTTTGTTATTCAAAACACCAATTAGCCAGAATAGCAGATTTCTTAAGAACCCCGGCCTTCCAGGTTGTATTAAAGAAACCCTGGAGGTCAAAAGACTCTTCAATTTCTAAATTTCAAAAATAAAATTAATTTTTTAAAAATAAAATAATTAAAAACAAATATCATTAAGATATAAGCTTTAGTTTGCATTGCTTTTCATGATTCTTTTTTGCTTAAAGTTCGGTTGAT
>JAMCSM010000224.1 GCA_023380915.1 Actinomycetota bacterium
TTTATTGTTGATTTAGTAACAATGCCAATTTCCGTATTTGACCAGACAGGTATATCCAATGAGTCAAACAAACAAATAAAGGCAGAAGTAAGGAAAATTATAAGAAAATATTTCTGGCTGGTTATCAAAAGATGGCTTGGGAATGCCCGGCTTATTTTGAAGTCTCTTAAGGTTCATTCAACATTTTCAAAGTAAAATATTCAGATATGATATGATTTAAATTATATGAAAATATTAATAGTGGCAATGTCTAACAGTATACATACGTCAAGGTGGATTACACATATTTCCGGTCAGGGATGGGAAATCCATTTATTCCCGACTGACGTTTTTACAGCAGTTCACCCCAGTATAAAAAATGTAACTGTACATAGTTCAAGAGTAGTAAAGTTTGTTATCAATCGTTACAGATCAAAAAAAGCAAATAAAACGGTTGAAACAGATTTTGATGTATTGATGGATAATTTCATTAACAGGAACGGTCAATTTTTAATAACCTGGAAAGAGATAATTAAAAGAATTTTACCTAACAGGAGAGTTTATAAATTAACTAAGGCCATAAAAAAAATTAAGCCAGATATAATACATTCAATGCACATGCAGGCAGGAGGATATTTGGCACTTGAAGCTAAAAAAAGATTGCATGGAAAGTTTCCAAAATGGATAGTTACAAATTGGGGGAGCGAACTCTCATTATTTAGCAGGATTTCAAACCAGAAAGATAAAATTAAAGAAGTATTGTTAAATTGTGATTATTTTTCCGGTGAGTGCACCAGGGACATTAGCTTAGCAAGGCGGTTGGGATTCAAAGGTAAGACACTTCCGGTAATCCCTAATTCGGGCGGGATTGATTTCAACTTGATTTACAGGATCAGAAAGCCCGGGCCTACATCTGATAGAAAAAATATAGTGTTGAAAGGTTATCAGAATTGGGCAGGAAGAGCGCTTGTAGGTTTGAGGGCATTAGAGCGATGTGCAGACATCCTGAAAGGTTATAAGATTTTATTGTATAGCGTTGACACTTTTGATGTCCTGGTTTCTTCAGATCTTCTTGAAAAAAATATAGGTATAAAAATCCAAATAATACCGGTTAATACTTCGCATGAGGAAATATTAAAATATCATGGCAGTGCACGCATCTCTATAGGACTGAGCATTACTGATGCCATAAGTACTTCTTTGCTTGAAGCTATGGTTATGGGTTCTTTTCCGATCCAATCAAACACTTCCTGCGCTTCTGAATGGTTTAAAGATGGTCAAACAGGGATATTGGTTAATCCGGAGGATCCGGATGAAATAGAGAAAGCAATCAGGCTGGCTATTGCAGATGACAATCTGGTAAACAAAGCTGCTGAATTGAATTATGATATGTTGTTTGAAAGGATTGAAAAATCAAAAATAAAGGAACAAATTATTAAGATTTATAAGGATATAAATAATAATTTGCTTTAGTTTATTATTTTACATTATTTTGCTATTTTGTTTTGGATTTTATATTATTTACGGATTAGCTTAGGTATTTTTACTAAAGGGGTTAAATCTTAATGGAAAAAATTTGTATTTTAGGGCTTGGTTATATAGGAATGCCGACAGCCTGTATGATTGCAAATAATGGTTACGAAGTTCTGGGGGTGGATGTAAATGATAGAATTATCTCCAAACTTAGTTCAGGGGAAATTCATATAGATGAGCCGGATCTTGAAAAGATTTTTAACCAGGCATTGAAAAGTCATAAGATCAGAGTATCAAACAAGGTAGAAAAATCGGATGTTTTTATAATTTCAGTTCCAACACCATTAGGCAATCAAAATAAGGCAGATCTTAGTTTTGTAATAAATGCTGTGAACATGATAAAAAAATACTTGTGCAAGGGTAACCTGATTATCCTTGAATCAACATCACCACCAGGGACTACACGCAATATTGTAGGTGGGGTAATACTAAAAGATACAGGATTTGCGGCAGGTAAAGATTATCATCTTGCTTTCTGCCCTGAGAGAGTTTTGCCGGGGAAAATAATTTATGAGCTTGTAAATAATGATAGGGTTATTGGAGGAATTAATGAGGAGTCTGCAAAAAGGTCTGAATTAATCTACAAAAGTTTTGTAAAAGGACAGATTTTTTTAACCGGTCTTGAAGCTGCAGAGTTTGTAAAATTGGCTGAAAATACATACAGGGATGTAAATATAGCCTTTTCCAACGAACTTGCGCTTATATGTGATGATTACGGAATAAATGTATGGGAGATAATAAAATTTGCCAATATGCATCCCAGGGTGAATATACTTAACCCCGGGCCGGGAGTTGGCGGCCATTGCATTCCGATTGATCCCTGGTTCATTTTAGAAAATATTCATAGAAAAAATACATTAATTGAAAAATGCAGGGAGATTAATGACAGTATACCTTATATTATTTCCAGGAGAGTAAGTAAGATACTTAAAGGGATAAAAAATCCCAAGGTTACTTTTTTTGGAGTCAGCTATAAGGAAAATGTAGGCGACACAAGGGAAAGCCCGGCATTGATTATTATAAATGAACTTATCAAAAAAGATATCAGCATATCAATTTTTGATCCGCTGGTTCACAATTTTAAATATCAATTATCGGACCTTGAAGATGCATTAAAAAATTCAGATTTATTGTTGCTATTTGTGAGTCATGACAATTTCAAAAGTATCTCTCTTGAGCAAATAGCAAATTGTATGAGAAATAGAAACATTTTTGATGCCAGAAATTTCTTTGACAGGGAAGCTGTTGAAAAACTGGGTTTTAAATATTATTCAATTTAATATTAATACAATTATTTATTTGTTTTAATGAATAATTTAAATAACCGTAAAATTAATGTAATAGTTTCTTTTGGTACCAGACCGGAAGGTATAAAGCTGGCACCTGTAATTAAAAATATTGAGAAACATAAGGATAAATTTAATTTGACTGTTTGTTCAACAGGACAGCACAAAGAAATGCTGGATCAGGTGCTTGGTTTTTTTGAGCTTAAACCTGATATTTTTTTAAACTTAATGACTGAAGATCAATCACTAAGCTCCTTGTCTTCCAGACTTTTAAATAAGATGGATGAATTGCTGTCAAGGTTAAATCCTGACATTTTATTGGTCCAGGGTGATACATCTACAGCCTTTTTTACAGCTCTTTCAGCATTTTATAAGAAAATCAAGATTGGCCATGTTGAAGCAGGGCTGAGGACATATGACAAGTATAATCCTTTCCCGGAAGAAATAAACAGGCAGATGATAAGCAGAATTGCAGATTTAAATTTTGTCCCTACGAAGAAGGCATTCGATAACATTATTGGCGAAAATACAAATCCTGATAATGTTTTTTTAACAGGTAATACGATAGTTGATGCCATATTATGGAGCCTCGAAAAGACAAGAGCTAACAGGGAAAGGATAGAATCAAGCGAGCTTTTTAAAAAACTTGACAATGATAAAAAGATAATTTTGATTACAATGCACAGAAGGGAATCTTTTGGAAAGGATATAAAAAACATCTGCGAAGCCCTTAAATTTGCTGCAAACAATTACAAAAATATCCAGATAGTATATCCTGTTCATTTAAACCCTAATGTAAGAAAACCCGTTTTTCAAATTTTGTCTCAAATAAAAAATATCGTGTTGACAGATCCGCTGGATTATGAAGCTTTCATTTGGCTTATGAATAGATCATATTTTATTATTACAGATTCCGGCGGGATACAGGAAGAAGCGCCAACATTAAAAAAACCGGTACTCGTTATCAGGAAACGAACCGAAAGAACCGAATCGGTTGAAATGGGTGTTTCAAGATTAATAGGGATTGAAAAGGATGCGATAATAAAAAATATTTCAGAATTGATTGATAATGAATATTCATATAATAAAATGATAGCAGGTTCAAATCCATATGGGGATGGTCACGCATCCGAGAGAATTTCTGAGATAATATTCAAATATTTTTCAACCTGAAAGTAAATTTACAATAATATTTCTTAGAGAAGGTTAGCAATGAAACAAGTTTTTAATAAAAAAGGCATTATAACAGTTGAAGAAGTTCCTTCCCCAACTGTTTCGGACGATGAGATACTGGTCCAGGTATATTATTCCTGCATTTCAACAGGAACAGAAATTGCCGCAATGAAAAACCTGGCAAAACCTTTATATAAGAAAGCATTGGAAAAACCTCAAAATGTTAAAAAAGTTTTGGAAATGATAAGGGAAAAAGGATTAACCGGCACAATCTCCCGCGTTAAGAGTAAGCTTGATTTTAAAAATCCTGTTGGCTACTCGGCTTCCGGCATTGTGCTTGAAACTGGAAAAAACATAAAAAATATAAAACCCGGGGAGAATGTCGCATGTGTTGGTGCAGGTATATCCAATCATTCAGAATTTATAGCAGTACCTGAAAATTTAGCGGTAAGGATTCCTGGAGAACTTTCAATTAGAAAAGCATCTACTGTTGCATTGGGGGCAATTGCTTTGCAGGGAGTTCGCAGGTGTGCATTGCAGATTGGGGATTCTGCTGTCGTAATCGGATTGGGGATAATTGGCCAGATAACAATCCAGCTTTTAAAAATATCGGGCTGCAGGGTGATTGGTATTGATTTAGATCAGGGAAGAATAGATAAAGCAGCCGGTTTGGCCGGTTTGAATATGGGTATCAATCCAAAAAATTTAAATGCAGTTGAAGAAGTGGCCATAAATACAGGCGGTTACGGTGCCGATGCTGTTATTATAACTGCAGCATCTTCAAGTGACTCAATAATTAATCAATCCATAGAAATGTGCAGGAGAAAAGGAAAAGTAGTAATTGTTGGAGACGTTTCCTTAAATATAAAAAGGGAAGCGTTTTATAAAAAAGAACTTGACCTTTTAATGTCTACTTCCTACGGTCCCGGGAGGTATGATGAAGAATATGAATTAAAAAATCTCCAGTATCCGTATTCCTATGTAAAATGGACAGAAAACAGGAATATGGAAGAGTATCTTAAGCTCCTATCTGAAAACAAGATCAATATTGATGGTTTGATAGAAAAATGCTATCCGGTTGAAGAAGCGGAAAAAGCTTATAATGAATTAAAATCAGAAGAAAAACCACTGGTTGTGCTGCTGGAATATAATACTGAAATAAAGCCAGCAAAAAAAATGATTACCGGGAAGTTTGAAGTTAAGGAAAATAAAATAATGGTTGGTGTGATAGGTGCGGGAAGTTTTGCACAGGACGTGCATCTTCCTAATTTGCAAAAATTAAGTGATATTTATGAGGTTTATGCAATATGCAGCAAAATTGGCAGTGAAGCAGATAGCATAGCAAAAAATTATAATGCCTCATATGCAACCACAGATTATAAGGATTTACTAAACGACAGTAACGTAAATATGGTAATAATAACCACAAGGCATAATCTTCATGCAAAGATAGCGATTGAAGCTGCCAGAGCAGGAAAAGCGGTATTTCTGGAAAAACCAATGGCTTTAAATAAGGAAGAGTTGAACGGATTGGTAGCTGCACTTGAAGATTCAAAGGTTCCTTTTATGGTTGGTTTCAACAGGCGGTTTTCCTCTTTAGCTGCAAATATCAAAGAAATATTAAAAAACAGGACAAACCCGCTTATCATAAATTACAATATGAATGCAGGTTATATACCTGGAAATCATTGGGTTCACAGTGAGGAAGGCGGTGGAAGAAATATAGGCGAGGCATGCCATATATATGATTTATTTAATTTCTACACCGAAAGTGAAGTCCGGTCAATGGCTGCAGCATCAATAACTCCATCAAACGAACAATTTGCCCGCAATGATAATTTTTCTGCTACTATAAAATATAAAGATGGCTCAATCTGCAATTTAACCTATACCGCTTTAGGTTCAAAGTCCGCCCCAAAAGAGCAGATGGATATATTCTTTGACGGCAAAATAATTCATTTAAATGATTATAGGGAGTTAACAGTTTTTGGAACCAGCAATAAGAACATCAGGCAAAAAATCCAGGATAAAGGTCATTTCGAAGAATTAAAAGTTTTTGGAGATTATGTAAAAAGCGGGAAAACTGAGAATATAATTCCTATGTGGCAGCTCATTCAGGCAACTGAAATTAGTTTTGAAGTAGAAAATCAAATCAATAATTAAATTAAAATTGGGATTATCAATAATTTGGAAATTAAATTATGTGCGGAATAGTTGGAGTATTTAATCATTCCAGGCGGACAAAAATTGATATAGAATTACTTATCAAGATGCGTGATGAAATGTACCATCGCGGTCCTGATGATTGCGGTTTATGGCTGTCCGATGATGGATTTGTAGGCTTGGCGCACAGGAGGCTTTCTATAATTGATTTGTCCAAAGCTGCGAGCCAGCCAATGTGCAATGAGGATGGAACTATCTGGATAGTCTTTAATGGTGAGATTTACAATCATCTTGAAATAAGAAGAGGGCTTGAAAAAAAAGGCCATGCTTTTAAAACAAACCATAGCGATACAGAAACTATAATACATTCTTTTGAAGAATGGGGTATTAATTGTGTTGAAAAATTCAGGGGAATGTTTGCATTTGGAATCTGGAACTCAAATAAAAAAGAACTATGGCTTGCACGTGATAGAATTGGCGTAAAACCGGTATATTATACAGAGGTAAATGGGAAATTTATTTTTGCCTCTGAAATTAAAAGCATACTTGTAGATCCTGGTATTGCAAGAAATGTTGATGAAGCAGCCCTGTATCATTATCTCTCATTTTTAACTACGCCAGCACCCGATACAATGTTTAAGAATATAAAAAAATTACCTTCAGGATGTTTTTTAAAAATAAATAATGAGGGCCAAATTCAAATTATCAGGTATTGGGATGTTTTTGACCATACCAATCCTCTTACAAATGAGAATGAGAATGATATAACATCCTGCCTTCTTCAGGAGCTTAAAATCTCAGTTGATTACAGGGGTATAAGTGATGTGCCGGTTGGGATTTTTCTTTCCGGGGGAATAGATTCAAGCGTTAATGCTGCTTTATTTTCCATGAATAATAAAGAAAGAATTAAAACTTTTACGATAGGATATGAGGGTGAGAATCCAACATATTTGAATGAATTCCATTATGCAAGAATGATGGCAAAAAAAATTGATGCGCAGTATTTTGAAAAAATACTCAAGCCTGAAGATTTTATTAATTTCATGAGCAAGCTTGTTTTTCACCAGGATGAACCGATTGCCGATGAGGTTTGTTTCCCCATTTACCATGTCTCAAAACTTGCTAAAGATAATGGTGTTACCGTATGCCAGGTAGGAGAAGGAAGTGACGAACTATTTATGGGTTATCCTAATTGGGCAATTGCCTTAAAACTCTACAAATTAAACAGATTGCCATTGACAGGATTGTTAAAAAGGATGGGGCTTTTTTCAGTAAAAGCTTTTGGTAAAAAGGACAGCTATTCTTACGAATGGTTAAGAAGAGCCATAATGAGGGAGCCAATATTCTGGGGTGGTGCTGAAGCTTTTTTTGAAGGTGAAAAGAAAAATTTATTGTCTCAAAGACTAAGAGAAGATTTTAAGGATTATAGTTCCGTTGAAGCTATAAGACCAATCCTTGAGCGTTTTAATGATAAGGCCTGGGAAAAAACGCCGCTTAGCTGGATGAGCTATTTGGATATTAATTTCAGATTGCCTGAACTGCTTTTGATGAGGGTAGATAAAATGAGCATGGCAGTATCATTAGAAGCAAGAGTTCCCTATCTTGACCATAAATTTGTCGAATTCGCAATGTCAATTCCAGATGAAATTAAAACCAAAAATGGTGAATTAAAACATATGTTGAAAAAATCTGTAAAGGGTTTGATACCGGATGAGCTTATATGCAGGACAAAACAAGGGTTTGGAGTTCCAATTTATGAATGGTTTTTTAAGGAATTAGGTTCTTTTGCTAAAGATAAACTGACTACATTTGTGAAAAAGACTGATTTTTTTGATGCTGCTTACTTAAATAAACTTCTGGAAAAAAATGATGCAAAGAAAATCTGGTATTTGCTGAATTTCGCTCTATGGTATGAAAAGTGGATCGAAAAGATAAATTAGCAATATTTTTTGCAACTAATACCGCCTGAATCCCCTTAATCTTTTAACAGGCATTGATAAAAGAGTGCCAAATATATTGCTGATTGGCATTTTTGTATTATTTTTTAGACGCGGCCCAAAATTTATTGGAACTTCTGCAATTTTTATTCCCATATTGACAACCTGGAAAATTAATTGCTGAGAATAATAAAATCCTGAAGTTAACTGGGAGAAATCTATATGTTTTAATACTTTTTCTACACTCGCTAAAACAAAACCTGAGCTGACATCCTTAACAACATTGATTCTCGGAAAAAATAATACTATCCTGGTATATAAACCACCATATTTTGATATCAGTTTTCGGAAAAATCCCCATTCCTTTGGGACAGATCCGCCATTGCAATATCTTGACCCGATAACATAATTAAAACCCTGTCTGTATTTGTCAATTAAATCCAGGACATACAAAGGATTATGCTGGAAATCCGCATCCATTTTTATGACTGCATCAGCCTTAATCTCATTTATTGCAAAATCAACTCCCCTTTTATAGGCTATGCCTAATCCTTTTTTTGCATCAATTGTTATTTCTAAATTCTTATAATTTTCCTTCTTTTTTTTTACTATATCTATTGTTCCATCAGATGAGCTATCATCAACAACCAGGATAGACATTTCAAAATCTCTAATTTCAGGGAAAATATTATTTTCCAGAATTTCAATCATTTCACCGATATTTTCATTCTCATTATATGTGGGTAAGATAATTGCTACTTTTTCCATCATTTATTATTAAAACATTAATACATTTATTTTGCTATCTTTTTAATAATTTTACAAAGTATAAATGGAGAAATTGTGGAGATAAAATCCAGTTATCAAATTAAGTTATTTTAGTATAAAATATATTCAAGAAATATTAGTAAAAATTAAAGTAAAAATTAATTGGATCTTAAAAAAAGCATCAAGTTCAAATTTAAATCTCTATTCAGGTTCCCCCTCAAGATTATTATTAAAATCTTCA
>JAMCSM010000225.1 GCA_023380915.1 Actinomycetota bacterium
AAAATCATAAGATTCGCAAGAATATGAGGTAGTAAATCTAAGATAGCACCGCCGCCCATTTTTTTCTTAAATCTCCAATTATCAGACTGAAAAAATTTAGCTATATTAATCCAAAAATACCCAAAAACAATTACTGGCTTGCGAAAATCATCTAGTGAAAATAACTCTTTTATAATTTCAGTTGAAATAGAATAATTCCTCTGAAAAACAATAGCTGTTTTTATATTATTTTTTTTAACAATTTTTGACATTTCTTCAGATTCTAAAGAATTAGTTGCATGAGGCTTTTCAATAATTATATTTTTTTTAGATTCGGCAGCTTTTTTAAATAATATATAATGAGTTCTTGTAGGAGTCGTTATCAATATCAAATCAACATTTTTATCATTACAAATATCATCGAATGATAAATAACATTTACAATTATATTTTATACTTAACTCTCTTCTTAGATTTTTATTAATATCATACATACCAAAAATATTATATTCTTTTAATGATTCTATGGCAGGTAAATGCATATGGTTTGTAACATTGCCTAATCCCACTATAGCTATATTAATTTTTTCCTTATTCATAGTTAAAAATAATTTACAAACAATAAAAAAATATTTTTAAAAGTATAGAATCTAATAATCTTTGCATAAAAATAGTCTATAAAAGATTTGTCATCACTTAATTTTAAAATAAATTTCTATGTCGGATTTTTTTTATTTTATATATAAATAAAAACTAGTCTGATGAGTACCTCGTTCTTTTAATTATTTCTTCCTGTATTTTCCTGTCCAAATGGATAAAATGTGAAGAAAAACCTGTGACCCTAACTATTATATGAGCATAATTTTCAGGATTATTAATTGCTTTTCTAAGTTCATCAACGGATACTATGTTAATAAAAACTTTTGGACCATTCATTTTAAAATATGGAACTACAATGCTTTCAACAAATATAGAAGGATCATCAAAATTTCCTAGCATTGAAGGGTCCAATTCCAATTGTAGATTTCCGCCTGCATTCTTAGTAAAATCTAGTTTGGCTACAGATCTTGCTGTTGCAGTAATACCCTCAGTATTTCTTCCATGCATTGGATTTGCACCTTGAGCAATCGGGTCCTCTTTTTTTCTTCCATCAGGTGTTGCTCCTACGATATCCTCTGCATAAGCATGTCCGGCCCATGAAAAAAATGCCGGTCTGTATGCATATCCATAGACTGTTTTATAATTTGATAATATTTCACGATATTTATCAGCAACTTCTATAGCAATGTTGTCTACTTCGTCAATATCATTGCCAAATTTTGGACAATCCAGAAGAAGCTGCCTTATATCTTCATATCCTTCAAAATTTGCTTCAAGTGCATTTTTGATCACGTCAAGTGTAATCTTTTTTTCATCAAAAACTAATTTTTTTAAAGCAACTAATGAATCTGCTACATTTGCTATTCCTGAAAATTGGACAACCTGTGTATTATAAGAAGTGCCCAAATCAGTAATATCCCTACCATTTTCAATACAGTCATGAGTCAGAAGGCTGGGAGTTATTTCGGGATAAATATAAGGAATCTTTAAGAACTGCCAGTCAGTTAATTCTTTGAATGCGGCAATTGCTTTATCTAAATAAATGCCATAAAGTTTCCATAATTGACTGTAGTTTTTTACTTTCATCCGTATAGCAGTTTCGAGAGCATTCATAAATACTTTTATGCCACTAACACTTAAGGTATCATGCCCACACCATTCTTTCCCCGGTATCGTATACCAAAAACAACCGCAATCTACTACATTCCAGGCATCTTCAGGTTTAACTCCATAATAAATTTCACTTACACTTAAAACATCTTGATTTACAAGCGCTAAGCTACCTGTCCCATGACGGGCCACAACAGCACAAGCATACCTAAAGAATTCAGGGTCAATGTCACTATGCCACATTACACTCATTTCCATCATGGTCCCCGTCATGTCATATGCTTCTATACAAACCCAGGACAATTCATTTGTAGCATCATTGCCATCTTTATCTCTGCCTCCAAAAGTAAAAAATGTTGGGAATTTAAGGTAAAGTTCAGCAACCAAATCTCTTGCCTCATCCCTTGTTATAACTTTATTTTCTATATCATTTTTATAAAGATCGTAAAGATCCTGATCCAATCTATCATATCCATTTCCATCGCTAAGCATCCTTTCAACCATAATATAAAACCATACCCATTGCACACCTTCATGAAAACTCTCGGGAGCATTTATTGAAATGTTTTTACAAATTTCCGCTATCTTTAAATATCTTTTCTTCTGCCCTGAGTTTTTTTCTTCAGAAGCCAGCATTATTGCCTTATCTGAATGTCTTTGAATAAAATTTATGATAGATTCACATACAATTTTTGCTGAGTAAAGATACTCTAATTCTTTCTTTTTTTTCTGAGCTTCAAATTTTTTTATACTTTTTTTTATCCTTGAAAGTATGCCTGTCCAACCCTGGTTTATACCTATTGAAAGGTCTACACATGAATGTGTAACCGGATATCCGCTAGAACCAAACCTGGCGGAAATCTCACCTAAAGCTTCGAGTTCCTCAGGATCAGGAAAAACTCTAGGCCTCAAATCTCCAAATGACCAGTGATACTCACCTACAATATTTTCTCCGGGATAAATTTCAGCTGGGTTTTGGTCATAAAAAGAAGCTAAATCAGTGGCAAAATTAACTACATCATAAGTAAACCCATTTTTAGAAGATGGCAACTCCCCGGGAAAGGGTTTTCCATTGCGAACAACAGCGGACTGGTCGCCCAAACTAACAATTTTATTATTTTTAGATTCTCCGGAAGTGAAGGCTTCAATAATTCCAAACCTTGAGCCACTTGCTGGACCGCTTGCTGCCTGTCCCAAGGCAATATCTTTTGAAAATGAATATATTATTCCTCTACCACCTTCTCTATTAATTCTGTCCATTCTATCTTTGATTTTCTTTATGCGTTCACTCATTTCAGGCTTTTTATAAAGATATTTTATCTCACATTCTTTAATGATATTCATTTAGATCTCCTGTCTCTACTAATTTAAATAGTTATTTCCCCGAATATTTTTAAAATTCAAATTAAAAAAATGAAGAAGGTTTTATTACTTTTATTCCACTTTTCTCAAAATTTCGTTTTATTTTTTCTATCTGATTTTTTGCAGGTGCACTAAATTTACTATATTTTCTCCCAAGTTGATTTAATTTTGAAATATAATAATCATGATATGGCAATATATTTAAAGGAAATTTATTTGGAAGAGAATTAAGGAATCCTACCATAGAATTTATATTAATATCACCATCATTTATATTTAATATTAAGGGTAAAACAACAACTACTTTTTTATTCAGTTCAGATAATTTATTTAAATTCTTTAATATATTTTCATTTCCTGAACCAGTATATTTCTTATGTG
>JAMCSM010000226.1 GCA_023380915.1 Actinomycetota bacterium
GAGTATGGCGATAAACATGGTAACGATTTATAAAAATATAAAAGAGGGAAAATTGCTTGCATTTAAGATCGGCAAACAATATAGGATTACTGCAGAAAGCATAAACCTATTTATTGCTGAAAATTCCACTCCTCGCGGTATAAAGTTAAGAAGATTCAGTAATGAGCAGATAGATGAATTTCTTAACCTGGATGGTGCTGATATGAAAGTTGCAGAAAAACAGGAAAAATTCATTTAAAAAATTAAAAATAAGGTATCAAAAAGGAAAATCTTTTGAAGCAGTTTTTAAAAAGAAAACTATTTTTTGATTCTTCAGTTATTATTTCTGCCTCACTATCTTCTAAAGGAGGCTCGTATAAGATAATCAATATGTGTTTTAAAGATGATTTATGTATCAAAAGATTTATACCTGTATTGAGCAGAGCTGTCTTATTTGAAGTTGAGACTAATCTTTTTTCCAGATATTATGAAGCACTTGCAAGGTTCCATGATATGATAGCTGATAATACCTGGATGATTTCAGAATTGCCATCCAAGAGAAATATTTTGAAATATTCAAAGATAATTAACGAAGAAGATGCGCATATACTTGCTTCAGCAGTTGAAAATGACTGCAGTTATCTGCTGACACTTGATAAAAAGCATTTTAAAAATCCGTCAATTGAAAAAGCCGGCCTTCCCATAAAAATACTTACACCAGGAGAGTTATTGAGTATGCTTCATACATAAGTTATTACTTCATGCTCAAAACTTCTTTTATCCATTCCGGTATTTTCCGTTTTTTAAAGGAATTTTTTAAAATAATCTTTTTCTTAATTCATCTGCATTAAAATATTTTTGAATATTAATCTAATTCCTTGAAAACCATATCTTCTGTATCAAGCCCACAATAATCAATCAGTTGTAAATTTATCTTCATTTCATTGGACATTCATCAAAAATTTACTTGAATATATAGCATATATGCTATATCATTAAAATGAACTGGAATATAAAATTTTACAAAAAACTAAATGGTGATATTTCTGTTATAGAACTCCGAAAAAAGAACTTGAAATTGCAAGAGATAGAATGAATGAATATTTAAAAAGAGAGGTTTAAAATCATGGACTGGAAAAAAGCTAAAGAAATAATAAAAAAGGATCCTGAAGTTTTTAAGGAGATAGAAAAACTGGAACCCTTTTATCAAATAATAGACCAGCTTTTATCCCTGCGAAAAGAAAGAAATTTAACACAACGGGAACTTGCTGGATTAATTAATACAACTCAATCATGTATTGCAAGGCTTGAAAGTGGAAAATATAATCCATCTTTGCAGTTTTTACAAAAAATTGCTGATGCTTGTGATAAAAAAATAGAAATAAGGTTTATTTAGACATCTTTCAGTGACAGGGATATTCTTTTTCTATCCTTATCTATGCCGATTACTTTTACACTAACCTTCTGGTTTATTTTTACAATCTCATGAGGGCTTTTAATAAATTTATGTGAAAGTTCCGATATGTGTATAAGCCCATAATCTTTTATTCCAATATCCACAAAAGCTCCGAAATTAGTTATATTATTGATCAATCCGTTCAGGACCATGCCAACCCTTAAATCCTCAATGCTGAAAACATCTTTTTTAAATTCAATATCTTCTGCATGTTCCCTTGGATCTCTTCCTGGTTTCGTAAGTTCTTTAAGTATATCTTCAATGGTAGGAAGGCCCACTTTATCGTCAATATAATCTGCAGGATTGATTTTACTTTTTACGTCACTGCCTATCAAATCAGCTACACTTAATTTCAGATCTCTGGCAATTTTTTCTACTACATAATAACTTTCCGGATGGACAGCACTGCCGTCAAGCAGGTTTTTCCCACCCGTAATCCTTAAAAATCCTGCACACTGCTCAAAAGCTTTAGCGCCAAGCTTGGGTACATTTTTCAAATCTTCCCTTGTCAAAAAAGCACCTTTTTCTTTTCTGTATCCAATAATATTTTGTGCAATCTTTGGGCCAAGACCCGATACATACATCAGGATGTGTTTGCTTGCAGTATTAAGATTTACTCCTACCAGGTTCACGCAGCTTTGCACCACGAAGTCCAGCATTTTCTTCAACTTTGACTGGTCAACATCATGCTGGTACTGCCCTACACCAATAGACTTGGGGTCTATTTTCACAAGTTCGGCAAGCGGATCCATAAGCCTTCTTCCAATTGAAACCGCACCTCTGACAGTAACATCATAGTCAGGAAATTCCTCCCTCGCTGCAGCCGAGGCAGAGTATACAGATGCGCCACTTTCACTGACAACAAAAACCTTTACGTCTTCGATATTCTTGATGCGTTCATTTTTTTTGTTACCTTCAGTATTTTTATCTTCTCCAATACTTTCATTATCTTTAACAGCCTTACTGCCATTAAAAATTGAATTAATGAATTGGGCGGTTTCCCTGCTGGCAGTTCCGTTTCCTATCGCAATTGCTTCTATCTTATATTTACTGACCATATCTTTTATTTTCTTTTCCGATTCTTTCGTTTTATTTACAGGTGGATGAGGATATATCGTATCATTAAAAAGCAGGTCTCCCTGTTCATTTAAACAGACAACCTTACAGCCGGTCCTGAAGCCGGGATCTATGGCTAAAATCCTTTTCCTGCCAAGAAAAGGAGCAAGCAGCAGCTGGCGCAGGTTATTTGAAAACACACTTATGGCTTCTTCATCAGCCTTTTGTTTGGCAATACCGGTAAGCTCTGTTTCAAGAGAAGGACAAAGAAGCCTTTTATAGCAATCTTTTACTGCCGCCCTTACAAACTCCGAGGCTTCATTTTTTGAAATTATCAATAACTTTTCCATAATTTCAAGTGCATCACCTTCCCCTGGTTGAATGAAAACCCTGAGTATCCTCTCATTTTCTGCCCTTTTTATCGCCAGGAAGCGGTGAGATTGTATTTTATTTAAAGGTTCGCTGAAATCAAAATAATCCCTGTATTTTGCTCCCTCTTCTTCCATGCCCTTAATGACAGTTAAAGAAATTATGGCATCCCTCTCAAAAAGACAACGTACAGATTCCCTCACTCTTTTGCCCTCATTTATCCATTCGGCAATTATGAAACCTGCTCCTTCAAGAGCCGATCCGGCATCCTTGACATTTTCATTTATGTATTTTCCGGCTTCCTTATTTAAATCAAAATCTTTCTGCCCAAAGATTAATTTTGCAAGAGGTTCAAGACCCATTTCCCTGGCCACAGTCGCCTTTGTCTTTCTTTTAGGTTTAAAAGGCAGATAGATGTCTTCAAGCACTGACAGGCTTTCTGCTTCTTCTATCATTTTTTCAAGCTCTTCGGTAAGGTTTCCCTGTTTTTTCAGCTCTTTTAATATTGTTTCCCTTCTTGCGTCAATTTCTTCAAGGTGTTCCGATTCTTTCTTTATGTCAAGTATCTGGGTTTCATCCAGGTTGCCTGTTGCTTCTTTCCTATATCTTGAAATAAATGGTATGGTGCTACCATCTTCAAGAAGCTTAAGTGCCGCAGAGACTTTTGTTGCCGGTATTCTTAATTTTAAGGATAT
Organism: Actinomycetota bacterium; assembly: GCA_023380915.1. Next base: position 3,556 of record JAMCSM010000226.1, read on the forward strand.
TTGTCTTGAGTATTTTGGTTCCATTATAAAATATAAGACATGATGTATTCGGATGAAAATCCGGCAGGCCTTGTGAGAAAATAATACCTTATTATTTTCTTTTGTTTAAAACCTATTCTTTCATATAAATCTTTAGCCCTGGGATTTGTGTCGACAACTTCAAGGATTACTTCCCTGAAGCCCCTTGTTTTTGCAAATTCAAATACCCTGTTTATGAGTTTTGTTCCAATTCCAAGGCTTCTGAAAGAACTATCAACAGCAATAGAATCTATTCTTAATACACCATCTTTTAATTTTGGAGATGACATTTTATAAATTGAATAGATGAAATAGCTTTGAAAAGGATTGAAATATTTCCTCAGATCATCATAAGTGAATTCAATGAAATTTTTATTTTCATACTGGAGTCCTATTAAACCAACGACTCTTGTATCCAATAACGAATAAAATACTCTGTTATTGCTCAATGACGTATCATTTATCGAAGGGTCATTCAAAGATCTTGATTTTTCCTGAACTTCATTTTTGTTTAAAGCATTATTTTTCTTAAATGCCTCAATATAAATTGCAAATACCTTTTCCCTGGATTTTATCAAAACTCTGATTTTTTTCTTAAAAGCTTCGTAATAGATTTCAACTGCCTGGCTTAACTGGGTTTCATTAATGGTTTGGGTTATCCCATTATTATAGCTGACAGGACTATCATCACTTCCAGTAGTAAGGTTTGACTCTTTACTATTTATAAATTCCATTTTTTTAATATTTTTAAATTTGTATATTTATAAAAAAATTTATTCTCTTTTCATTGCTTTCACTCTTAACTCTTTTGGCATAAGCTCAATTGCATACCTGAGAGCTGTCCTTGGCATTATGCTCTTATTTCTTGAAACATAATCGAAAACTTCCTTTTGATGGAGCCGGCTTGCTTCTTTGAGCATCCATCCATAACCTTTCTGGACCATGTCATCAGTATCCCGTATCAAGCGGTCTGATATTTCAAATACATCCTTGAGGAATTTACCTTCTTTTGCGGGGATAATGAGAGAAACTGCAGCAGCACGCTTCAGCCAGCGATTATTAGACTTTGTCCAATTTTTAAGCTCTTCAACACTTTCTGGAAATTTTTCAACAAAAAGACCGATTGAGTGATTGCAGAAACCGTCACATTTTGCCCAGTTATTTATATATTTTTCTATCCATTTTTTAAAAAGAGCAAGATCTTTTTTCTCAAATGTATCTGCCAGTTTTGGGACCCAGAATGAAACAATAAATGCTTCCTCAGTATAATCCGAACTGTAAAGCTCTTCGCAGATCTTAAATATTTCTTCCTTGCTAAGGTTTTTTATTTCTGGCCAGAATTTAGCTGCAATCTTCCCAACAACGCCGGTTTTCACGCCATAATATTTGACTTCTTTTTTAAAGAACCTCTGAAAACTTTTTTGGGTTGCTTCATCCGTGTTTTTTGCAAGCTCTGCTCTTATTTCTTTAATAATCCTGTTCATGTCTTTTTATCCTTTTTCATTTTGTGAGATTAAATAATTTTTTTGAAAAACAATTAAAAATATCATTAAAATTATAATTAAATCCTGACCTTTTAACAATCTTAAGGAAATATGTAATTGTAATGGGGAATAAGCTTATTCATGATTATTTTGAAGTTGACATTGAGATTATTTGTGAAACTATAATAAAAGACATCCCCTACCCGAAAAAGATACTTTTACAAGAAAAATAAGCTATTCAAATTATTAGTAATTAAATTATTAAAAATATTATCAAGATATAATAAAACAAATTATCATTTTTTTTCGTTTATATATTATAACAGGTTTAAGATACTAAAATTAATAATTCAACATGAATAATAATTAATTATAGTATTAATGTTAATATTATAAATTTAAAAAGGGGGTCATATGTCTAAAAATACAAAAAACAAAAGTATCTTAAAAAAAATATCAGTATTAATTGTTCTGGTAGCTTTTATAGCAACTTTTGGTTTTATAGTAGGATTTACATTTCCGGTCTTTACCGGCTCTAATCCTATCACTTCCAGTGCAAG
>JAMCSM010000227.1 GCA_023380915.1 Actinomycetota bacterium
TATTACTCACTTCAAGTAATTTTTGTATTGAAGCAGAGGACCAGTTATTTCTTTTTTAACATCTTCAAATTCTTTTTTGATAATTTCTCCCCTAGCATATCTTTCTTTTAATATCACAATAGCTTCACTTGTTTTTGGCATACTTTCACCTGAATAGCTTGCTCTTCTTACCAGCCATACAATCAAGAAAATGATTCCGATTATTATTGCCACATAAAAAATAAAGCTTAGTATCATTCCCAGGATTCCTAATCCTCCACCGCCAAACCCCATCATGGGCCATCCCATCATCATAATTTACTCCTTTTCATTATAGTAATAATATAATTTATAAATGTTTAATAGTTTATAAATTTATTAACATGTTAACACAAATTTAAAAAAAGTCAAATATTTTTAAATGAGTTCTGACATTGTGTATAAGTTGGAAGAAATAAATCAAATATGGTGTGCAGCATGGTAGGATAAATAAAAATAAACCTTTAGAAACTCAATTCTAAGTATAAAAATATCTCGGAGAAAAAAGCAGTCCTATTAAAAAAACTATTTTATTCATGTTTTAATAATATTTTTCCTGTATTTAAAAAAGACTTAAAATCTTTTGCAACTTTCTTTTTCTGCTTCTTTAACTTTATCGAAATCTTTATCCTTACCAATAAATAAATACATAATTTTAAAATTAGTACCTAAAAATAAAAATAGCCCCTACCAAAAAGTAGAAGCTATGAGCATTCAAGCTTTAAGCGAGCTTCATCGCTTCATTAAATTTTATTTAGGTAATTTTAATTTTATTTTTAAAAAATAGCAAATATTTCATAATAATTTCATAATAATTCTTGACAAAAATTATAGTGAAAATTATGGTTTATGACTGGGGATAGTGGACAATGTTAGAACCAGAATATTGACATTAGATGAGGATATTTTTATATAAGATCTGAGTTTTTAAATATAATCAAGTATTAAATTAATAGCCCCAAGGTATGAAATTTCGAACCAATTTTTATATGAATTAAACATTTTAAAGTATTTCTTATGCTTTTTAAAACTTTAATCTATTTACAAAAAAAAGGAATATATTGAGATAATGTCTCCTATAACGCTCAGTTCTGACTGAACTTACTGCAAGAACAAATCAACTTTGTACCGGATAAACCTCTCCTTCTTGTTGCAGTTTGAAATCATAAATGATTGATAAAGTAAAAATTGAAAAATACGTGTTTTGTAGCTCTTCGCTTGACGGAGAACAACACTTTATAAATAAATTACTTCTAGGCCAGATTTGTTTATTTGAGATATTGGGATGGTTTTATTTTATTTATTCTTCGAAAGAGGATAAAGCTGATAATAAAGAGTATGGCGACAAAACTAACCGAGCAAAGAAGGGCTAGATGCCAGTTATAGGCAATTGGAATATTGCTGGAAACAACCCGATTGATGTTATTTTCCTGAGGGAGAAAATGAGGTTTTGCGGATAGCTCCCAAGGTATTTCCATAGATACTTTTTGATGGCTAATAAAAAATATTTCTATTAAAGATAGAAAATTACCAAATAGCAAGGCTGCTATTGTTAGCACTAAATTTTCAGTCATAAACTGCTTTTTTAAATCGTTTATTTTCCAACCCAACATTCTTAAAATAGCAATTTCTTTTTCCCTGGTTTTCATAATAAAAACAATGATTAGTCCATAAACAATTGCTAAAAGCACACCCAGGATAAAAAAAGCAATTTGCCCAAAGGAAGACACAAGTTTTATTTGGTCTGTCAGTGTTTTGGAAAATGTTTTTTCACTAAAAACAAGGTAGTCTTTGCTGAGACCGGTGATTGTTTTGGGAATATCGCCTTTCCACTGAGGTTTTGTTTTAAGAAGAACAACATTTACAAAGCTTTTATTATCCTGATCTGGAAATAGCTTTTTCATTTCTACTGAGCCTTGAGCAATCTTTAAGGCTGAATTATAATCAATATAAATATTAGCAGGGATGATATTGCCGGTAGGATTGGAGTTTAGTACTCCGGCTATTTTATATTCATTTTGGCCAAGGATAAGAGTTCCACTAACTTTAAGAGAGTTTTTCTGAGCAAAATCATTGGTTATTAAAACATTATTTCCTCTGAGAACATAGCTTCCCTCCAAAAGATTTGATTTAAGCACACTTGAAAACAAGCTTCCTTTTGTTTGCACCCCAAAAACATCCTTAAAATAATCCTTGTCAAAATACCAAAAATAAAGACCGGTATCCGATTCTTGCACAAAATCTAATCTAGTTAGCTTACTAACTTCATCCTGATACATTGGTCCGTTGGAATGAGGATAAATAGCACCAACCATCTGGTCTGGTATCTTGCCTGTTTTTTGCACCACTGTATCAACTCCTATTGCCTTAAACGGCAATGAGGCGATTTGCTCAAGATTTTGGCTGATGGTAAGGATAACCAATAGAAGCGAAAAATAAATGGCAATACTAAGAACTAAAAGGATTGTTTTCCCCAAATTCTTTTTAACCGTTGAAAGAAAATAACTTATTATCATAGTTTTATGTTGTAATTAATTGCCGGCGCTGATTTTATTATTGATGGGATTTGCCATTGGAGTAAAAGTGCCAGTATGCAAGCAAAGAGCAAAGCACAAGTTAAAACAAATAGTGCATCAATGACAACCCATTGTCTTATCTTTCTTTTTGGCCAGCCTAAAATTTTTAATATTTCTGTCTGGTACGTATATTCGAGTTGATGAAGTCTTAAGACGGAAAAAGCCAAGGCTAGAGAAATTACCGCCATAATAATACTAAAATATGTTCCAAAACGATAAAACATTTGACTAAGGCCAGACAAGTTTTTTAAAAGGCTGTCCTTGCTGACAATCGAATAAGAAGGATAAAGTTTTGTTAATTCTTCTTTGACTTTTGGAAGATCTGAAGCAGACTTTAAGGAAATAAAGACTTGATTGACAATATTGTCTTTTTCCCCAATAAGCTTTAAGGCTGTTTGGTAGGGCAAGAACCCTTGGGCGTTAGCCAAATTGCTCTGCTGCTGAAAATCAACCAGACCAACAATTTTAAAGACATTTTTACCTACCTTATAATCCTGGCCAACTTTATATTTATATAAAGCGGCAAAATGTCTTTCCAGAATTATTTCCGGTGAATCATTACCGGTAAAAAAGCTGCTTCCTGGCATAAGCATTGACTCAATATTTCGCAGTCCTACTTTTGGTTCGCTTACATCCAAGGCGATAAGCGTCTGGTTATTCTTAATATCAAACTGCCACAAAACCAGCGCGGTTGAAATTTTATCAACACCAGGTATTTTAGATATTTGTTCTAATGCCTGATCTTTGGAAAACGACCCAAGATTAAAAGGCAAAATAATCCCAGTAGTTTTTACATTCCCCGGGCTTTTATTAGAACTATCCTCTTGCAGGATTATTTCTGTTTGTAATGACTTAAGAGGCCTGTCAACAAGCTCTTTAATGTAGGTAGTAAAAATCGTTGAACTAATACCCAAAAAAAGAATTATCCCTGCCAGAAAAATAGTAATTGCAGTTTTCCTCCAATAATAGAAAATGTTTTTTAGAACAGTTCGTATCATCATGCATGGTTAACTTATTGACTTTAGCACACTTCTTAAATCCTCATAACTCCAGTTGCCTTCAAAATCTGGAACAAATGCGTCTCCTTTGGGAAAATTCTTCAGTTCAATTTTTTTACCGCCTATCTCAAATGTGTCCTTACCGCCAATAAAAATCGCTATCGGCATATGCTCGGTAAGGTTATACTTGTTGATTAAATCCTTGGCTGCCGGATCATCAAAGCTATATTCTTTCACTTGGAACTTAGGAAATTCGGCAATGATCGGTTCAACCTTTTTAACAATAGCCACAGCCGGAGCATGGGTAAGGTAAAATATTTCAACCGTATAGGGAGTCGTCTGAGACTGAGAAACCTTGCTAACTGCCTGATTCGTTTGCTTGGGAATCAAGGAGCAAGCAACCCCAATTGTCAGTACCAATACTATTACCAATGCTAAAATAACTCCTAAAATTTTTTTACTCATCTATACCTCCTTTCATTTGAGATAACATTCCTTTGGAAAGCTGATAAACTTTTTGTGTTTTTCTGGCAATATCCTTTTCGTGAGTCACAATGACAAAGGTGGTGGAAAATTTTTTATATAAGTCTCCAAACAACTCCATGATCTTGTCTGAGGTTGCCTCGTCAAGATTGCCGGTCGGTTCATCAGCCAGAACTAATTTTGGTCTGTTAACCAAACTTCGGGCAATTGCCACTCTTTGCTTTTCCCCACCGCTTAACTCATCAACAATTTTGTTTTCCTTTCCTTCAAGTCCAACTTGGTTAATCAAGTCCAAAACACGTTTGTTTTTTTCTACTTTTCCAACATCTTTTCGTGGATAGATGGCTAAAAATATATTGTCATAAACTGAAAGGGAGGGAATAAGCTTAAAGTCCTGAAAAACTATTCCAATATTCTTGAGCCTGAATTCAGCTAACTGTTCTTCTGAGTAATGAGTAATGTCCGAGCCTGAAAAAATAACACTTCCTCTGTTTGGGGTCACTAATCCGGCCATAATAGAAAGAAGAGTCGTTTTACCAATACCAGATTTGCCAATAATGCTGACGAACTCTTTTTCTCCCAAATGAAAACTGATATTTTCCAAGACTTCCTGTTCTCTGTAATTTTTCGATATTTGTTTTAGCGTCAGCATGATTATTTTTTATAGAGACTAATCACCTGAGACAATTTTTCTTTTTGCTCGCTGGTAAGACCTTTCCCGCCACTAAGTATCTGATGAACTATGCTTCCCTCGAGGGTTTTGCACCTTAAAGTGTCAAAAGATTTTGCAATGGAAGTAACGAGCATTGCAATATCTATACAATTGGCATCATCAGCAATATATTTTTTAAGTGTTTCAATCTGGCCTTGTATTCGATTAAGGTGATTTAAAGTACGTTTTCTTCTGTCTCTGATTTTTGCATTAATTTTCATATTTATATACCCCCACCCCTATATTATCACATGATTTTTGGAAATAAACAAGATGTCGAATTGCTTTATTTAAAAAGTATCTGAAACGGTATCGTTGCCTCATATAAAAAAGTATCTGAAAATAATTTAATAAAATGAAAAAAACTCCCTATATTTAGGTAGGAAGATCTTTTTCTTTCAA
>JAMCSM010000228.1 GCA_023380915.1 Actinomycetota bacterium
CTCTTCCGATCTAATGCAATAATGAGAAAATATAATGACTTATTATCTATAGAAGCAGTAAACGAATATTTCCGTAATTTATACTGGATAAATGAAGATAAATTGGACAAAGAAAGGGTATTGGAAAAATTCTCAGAAGGAGTTGGATCAATTAATTTTCCTTTTAGGGAAATAGCGGAAAATTTTAAAATTATAGATAAAGATATGAAATCAATAATAATTCCATATAATGATGACGCAAAAGAAATTATTAAACAACTGCGTTATGCTGAATATATAAAAAAACTTGCCCGCAAAGCACAGAGATTTTGTGTACAAGTATATCCACAGATTTTAAGAAAATTAGAAGGGGTATCGGTAGAGCGAATACAGGATAATTTTCTTATTTTAACCAATGAAAACCTGTATCGTAAAGATATTGGATTAAATTATGATAACCCTGTATTTAGAGAAGCTGAAAATAATATTTTTTAGTATTTATGCAGAAAGGAGGTTGTTTATGTTTGGTATTAAGTTAAAAATATGGGGCGATTATGCGTGTTTTACAAGACCCGAAATGAAGGCGGAACGTGTTAGCTATGATGTTATTACACCTTCAGCAGCACGCGGAATTTTAGAAGCAATTTACTGGAAGCCTGCTATCAATTGGATTATTGACCGGATACACGTAATAAACCCTATCAAATTTGATGATATCAGACGTAATGAAGTTGGGGTTGAAGGAAATGCTGGTACAAAAATCCCAGTTAACAAAGTTATACATACTATTAAAAACAACACAACTGCCATTGAGATTTATATAGAAGATGTTCGTCAGCAAAGAGCTTCATTAGTCCTGAAAAATGTTTGTTATGTTATTGAAGCACATTTTAAAATTGTCGGTGACGAGGATAACAACCCTGCAAAGCATAAAGAAATGTTTGAACGCAGGGCGGAAAAAGGTCAGTGTATTCATAGACCTTATTTTGGTTGCAGAGAATTTCCTGTTTATTTTGAATTGGTAAGTGCTGAAATTCCTGAATCCGAACTAAAGGGAACCACCATTGATTTAGGCTGGATGCTTCACGACATAGACTTTAAAAATAATATGGAACCAAAGTTCTTCAGAGCACAAATGATTGATGGGATTATCAACGTTCCTCCATTTAAACAAGGGGGTGAGTAATGATTATTCAAGCACTGAATGTATATTATGAACGATTAAAGCAAAAAACAAATTCTATTATTCCTGATTTTGGCTTTTCCAACGAAAAAATTCATTTTGCTTTGGTTTTAGACCAATTAGGGGAGCTCGTTGATGTTAAGGATTTAAGAGAAAAGGAAGGTAAAAAAAATGTTCCAAAACAATTGGAAGTTCCTTCTGCCAGCAAAAAGACATCGGGAATAGATCCTAATTTTATGTGGGGCAATACAGGGTATGTTTTAGGAGCTGACAATAAAGAACATAAAGACAAGGACAGACCTTATAAAATGTTTAAAGAATTTAAGAATTTTCAACATTCTTTGGGGAATGAAATAGATGACATTGGAATGAATTCTGTTTTAAAATTTCTTGATTTCTGGCAACCGGAAGAAGTAAACCAATTAAAGTATTGGGAAGAAATGTCCGGGGCAAATGTGGTTTTTCAATTAGACGGTGAACGTAAATACATACATGAGCATTCATCCATTAAAGAAAGATGGGCAAAATATTACCAGGGAAATCAATCATATTATAAAGCTTTTTGTCTTGTAAGTGGACAAAAAAGCCCAATTGCCAGATTACATGCTAGTATTAAAGGTGTAAAAAACGCTCAATCATCAGGTGCATCAATAGTATCTTTTAATCAAGATTCTTTTTGTTCATATAATAAAGAACAAAGTTTTAATTCTCCTGTTAGCGAAAAGGTAGTTTTTAATTATACAACTGCGTTAAATCAGCTTTTACAATTTAAAAGCAGACAGAATGTTCAAATAGGAGATGCCACTACAGTATTTTGGGCTGAGGGCGAGACAACCGTAGAAGGTTTTCTAAAAGATATTCTGGACCCCCAGTATAACCAGATTGATTCGGGAGATATCCGCAGATTTTTGGAAGCTATGCGTGAAGGAAAAATGCCAAAAGAGATTGAAAATACAAAAAATATGAAATTTTATATCTTAGGCTTATCACCAAATGCATCACGTTTATCTGTGCGTTTTTGGTATGTTAATAGTGTTGGGGAAATTTTTAAAAAAATTGGACAGCATTTTAAAGATCTATCTATTGCTAAAAATTATGATGATGAACCTGAATTTCCCGGCATGTGGCATTTACTTCATGAGCTGGCACCGCAAAGAGAGATAGACAAACTTTCTCCTCTGCTTGCCGGCTTATTTATGAAAGCAATTCTGACAGGTGAAAGATATCCGTCAAACCTATTATCGGTAATTATAAATCGTATTCGTGCCGAACAGTCTTTGAAAAATAAAACAACAGGAAAACCTATTGAAAATGTTACTTATTTGCGAGCTTCAATGATAAAAGCATATATAGTCAGAAATAGTAGAATTAGAAATTCAAACGAAAAGGAGGTAGTTAATATGGCACTAGATAAAGAAGAAAAAAATATCGGGTATCGGCTTGGAAGGCTTTTTGCCATACTCGAGAAGGCTCAAAAGGATGCTGTCCCTGGCGCAAATACTACAATAAAAGACCGGTACTATGGTTCCGCTTCTGCCACTCCGGCAATTGTGTTTCCTCAACTATTGAGCTTGGCCCAACATCATATTCAAAAATCAGATTATGGGGCAAACACAGACAAACAAATAGAAGGTGTTTTACAGGATATTCAGGAATTTCCCTCGCATTTAAGTTTGGAAGATCAGGGAATGTTTGCTTTAGGTTATTACCATCAGAAACAAGATTTTTATAAGAAATCAGAAAAAAAGGAGGAATAAATATGGATAATGTAATTGAAAACCGATATGAGTTTGTATACCTGTTTGACGTTGAAAACGGAAATCCCAATGGTGATCCTGATTCAGGTAACATGCCTCGTATTGATCCCGAAACTTGTTTTGGAATTATTACAGATGTTTGCTTAAAAAGAAAGATACGAAATTATATTGATATCGTAAAGAAAAATGAACCTCCATATAAAATTTATGTTAGAGAAAAAGCTGTACTTACTACAGAAAGAAAAGGCGCCTATCAATCTCTTTCTGAAAAAGAAAAGGAAGATAAACTTAAATCAGCAGATCTTGGACGTATGTTTATGTGTAAAAATTATTTTGATGTACGGGCATTTGGTGCAGTTATGTCAACTACAGAAAATAATTGCGGCCAGGTTCGTGGTCCGGTACAACTGAATTTTGCCAGAAGTATCGAAAGCATAGTTCCTTTAGAAGTTACTATCACTAGAATGGCGGTTGAAACAGAAAAAGAGAGAGAAAAAGAAAGAATGATGGGCCGTAAACACATAGTTCCTTATGGTTTATACAGGGCCGAAGGATATATATCTGCTTTTTTAGCAGAACAGACAGGATTTAGCAAAGATGATCTGGAATTACTATGGGAGGCGCTTATTAACATGTTTGATCATGACCATTCTGCTGCTCGCGGAAAGATGAATGCTCGCAAACTATTTGTATTTAAACATAATTCATCATTGGGAAATGCACCAGCACAAGAGTTATTTGAATTGATTGCTGTAAATCGCTCAGGAGATGCAACAAAACCTGCCCGGGCATTTTATGATTATCTTGTATCCGTAAATAAATCAGCAATTCCAAATGGAGTCATATTAGAAGAAAAATTATAATATGTATTCTGAAGAGGAATTTTTGCAATTATCAGCCTTGCAGCACTTTGTATTTTGTAAGCGGCAATGTGCTCTGATACATATTGAGCAAATGTGGTGCGAAAATGTTTTGACTGCCGAAGGTAGAATTATGCATGAAAACGTTCATGAAGAACGTGCTGAAAACCTAGCTGGCATTAGAATCGTACGCGGGATGTCTTTGCACTCTTTTGAGCTTGGATTAAGCGGGAAAGCCGACATGGTGGAGTTCCATAAAGTAAAAGATTGCGGCAAATGGAAACCTTTCCCGGTTGAGTACAAACGGGGTAAACCAAAAGCAGATGATAGCGATAAAATACAATTGTGCGCGCAGGCACTTTGTCTTGAGGAAATGATGAAAGTTAAAATAGATGACGGGGCATTATTTTATGGGAAAACACGACACAGGCTTAATGTTGTGTTTGATGATTTGCTCCGCCAGAAAACTAAAGAGACAGCAATGAAACTGCATATTTTTATTGAGGATGGTAAAACCCCACTGCCGGTCTATAGCCCTAAATGTAAATCCTGTTCGTTTGTTGATGAATGTTTACCGAAAGCAATCAGCAAGAAGGTTTCAATTCAAGAATATTTGTTAAAAGAAATAGAAAAGTAATGAAAAAATATTTAAATACTTTATTTATTACTACGCAAGGAGCATATCTTTCAAAAGAAGGCGAAACTGTAGTCGTATCTGTTAATAAAGAAACAAGACTGCAGGTACCGATACATACGATCTGGGGTATTGTTTGTTTTGGGCAAGTTTCAATGAGTCCATACCTTATGGGTTTTTGTGCGGAAAATAAAGTAGCTGTAAGTTTTTTAACCGAGTACGGGTATTTTCTTGCAAGTATTCAGGGTAAAATATCCGGTAATGTTTTGCTTAGACGTGAACAATACCGATGGGCAGATGATATGACGTACTCTGCACGAATAACCAGGTTTATTCTTATGGGGAAAATAGCCAATTGTCGGACAGTTCTGCAGCGGGCACTAAGAGATCATGCAGATAAATTGGATAGCAATGAAGTAACAGAAACTTCAAAGCAGCTTAATTTATATCTTAATCAGATTCAAAATACTGGCAATTTGGATGAACTCAGAGGTATTGAAGGAGCAGCCGCCAATAATTATTTTGGAGTTTTTAACCATTTGATAGTTACTCAAAAGAATGACTTTAAATTTGACAAAAGAAACAGGCGTCCTCCTATGGATGAGGTAAACTGTCTGTTATCTTTTTTATACACTCTTTTAATGCACGATATCCGCTCTGCGTTGGAAAGTGTTGGCCTGGATTCTTGTGTCGGCTTTTTGCACCGGGATAGGCTAGGCCGTCCAGGATTGGCTCTAGATATAATGGAAGAATTCAGGCCATTTTTAGCAGACAGACTTACCCTTTCACTTATTAACCGGGAGCAGATCCATAAGAAAAGTTTTAAGAAGATGGAATCAGGTGCAGTTTTTATGGATGATGATATTCGTAAAGAAGTTTTGCTGGCTTACCAGAAAAGAAAACAGGAAGAAATAACGCACCCCTATTTAAAAGAGAAGGTGCAAATAGGTTTACTATTCCATATTCAGGCGATGCTTTTAGCGCGCTATCTGCGTGGAGATATTGACGGGTATCCTGTTTTTATCTGGAAATAAGAATAGAGGAGAATATGCTTGTTTTAGTTAGTTATGATGTAAATATAAAAAGTACTGGGGGACAGCGCCGCTTACGCCATGTTGCTAAGGTTTGTAAGAACTATGGCCAACGTGTGCAGTTTTCTATTTTTGAGTGTATTGTTGATCCCACTCAATGGACTGAAATACGTAAAGAGTTAATTGATGAAATTGATCCTGATAAAGATAGCCTGCGATTTTATTTTCTCGGCTCAAATTGGAAACACCGTGTAGAACATATAGGTGTTAAAGAAACGGTAGATTTGGAAGGTCCCTTGATTATTTAATCTATTATATATTTGTCTAAAAACACAATAGCGAACCCAAAGCAATGTGTAATATAACATAGATATTCGCATTTTATAGAATTAAAGGGGAAAATACAGGTTTATGGACAACGTAAATGTTATAATACTTAAAAAGAAATCTAAAAAATTATGGTTCGCAAAAACAGGTAGAATATTGTCTTATAATAAAGGTAATTAATAAGGTATTAATAAGGTGCCGTCGCACCCCGTGCGGGTGCGTGGATTGAAACATATCAGATATGCATTGTCTTGATACTTTTGCCAGTCGCACCCCGTGCGGGTGCGTGGATTGAAACCTCAACCTTGGTGGAGAACTTATTAGTGTCGAAAGTCGCACCCCGTGCGGGTGCGTGGATTGAAACTATTTACTCCATATTCACAGTTACCATGATAATAGTCGCACCCCGTGCGGGTGCGTGGATTGAAACATTAACTGGCTTTCTTAAGTGCGCCAAATGTGGAGTCGCACCCCGTGCGGGTGCGTGGATTGAAACAGTTGAAGAAGGACTTCCGATTACCAAAATGCAGGTCGCACCCCGTGCGGGTGCGTGGATTGAAACTGATTATCGAGCTGACTCCTGTAATTTGCTAAGGTTCTCTGGATTGCTCCAATATCTCTCTGTTTTTGAGTCTCTATTGCCTCAAGTCCTGTGGCTTCTCTCTCCTGCTCTTGCCAGAAGTTCCTGACATCCTCCGCCACGGCCAGTTCCCATAGCCGCCAGCCCCTGCTTCCCTGCTACCATGTTTTCATAGATTGATTTCTGAAGGCTTCTTATTGCTACAAGGTAAGCCTCGTTTATGGCTCTCTGACTTTCATCGGCTGAATATCCTGCTTCCTGGAGCAGTCGGTCGATTTCAGCAAGTTGAGGATTAATTTCGTTGTCTGCCATCTGGCCTGCAGTTTCCCAAATCCCCGCCAGGTCAACTTCCAGCCCTGCTCTTACAGTTCCTGCTTCACCTCCAGAAACTCCTCCAGAAACACCTCCAGTTACTGGAGGAGTGCAAGTTGGTGCTGGGGGAATATAAACTGGTGCTGGAGGAGTGTAATTTGGTGGTGTTCCACCTGTTGTTGATTTTCCACTCCATAAAGCTTGCACTGGTTTTTGGGGTGCGGGTGCTTGGTAATATGAACCTGGAATATAAGTTTTTGGTTGGACTCCCAATGCTGCCAGATAAGATTGCCCATATGATAGTGCCATTTTAATCTCCTTTCCAAATAAAAAACCACCCAAAGAGTGGTTAAATTTTATATTAAATTTTCTCTGTCTATAAATTAACTATGTTCTATTTCGTAAAACCCTTCTTTTTGATGAAAATCAACATTAAAATAATCAAAAAATCCTTCCCTGCCTATCAAACCAAAAGGAAACTTGAAACTTTCACTAAAAGCTACTCTTAATTTTAGTTTATATTTATCTATTAAAAAATCAATTTCATGGATATATGAAGGTAGATTTATATCATCTATTCCTTTCATTACGAATGGTTCACCCTTTTTTATTTCTAAACCTAATAATTCACCATAAGAGGAACGCATAACTGAAATTACCGCACCTGTGTCTATTAAGCAATTAAGATAAAATTCTTTAAATCCCACCCTTAAAAGAGGAGTTTTAGAAATTATTAATTTACCCATTGGAGTTGATGACGGTATTAAAGAATAGGGTATCTTCATAATTTAATAACCTAAAATATATGCCGAATAATCTTGAACAGCCTGCATTAAAACAGGCTTTTCATTACTGATTTTTTTAGCATTATCAAAGGCTTCTTTTATAGTTTTGCCACTTGCAATAACTTTGTCTTGTGCAGTATTTAAAGCAATCCATAAATTTTCTTTAGCATATGGTCTAATTAAATTCGTTAGATCAATAGGTTTTACTTTTTTCATTTTAAATCCTTTATTTTTTTAAAATTGAACACCTATTATAACACCATTCTTTTTCATTTTAAATTATCTATTGCTTCTAAAACATTGTTAATATTTGTTACTGAACCTGTCATAATTCCTATTACTTCTCCATTGATATTAATTACTGGAGAACCACTTTCACCCGGGATAGATGATGATGTGCCATCTTTTATAATATTTAATTTGCCATAACCTAAAACAAACATTGGCAATTCATATTCGCCAGTATTCAACCCACTATCAATTTTATCCGTATAGAATATTGCATAATCTTTACCATATTGAAAATCATTTTCGTAATCTAATAATTTTGGGTATATCCACTTATCAGAAAAGTTTGCTTTAAATTTAAAGCTTGTCATCTTTCCAACTTCAGAATTTTCTACACAATGCCCCGCTGTTATAAGATAATATTTACCTTTATGCTCCATGCTGAAAGCTGTAAACCCATCTAAAATCCATTTACTGTTGGAAGCATATCCATAATATACATTTTTGAGCAGCTCATTCAAATTGGCTATAAGCTTCTGATATTTTTCAATTTCTTCCTGGCTCTGATTTAACTGTTCCTCAAGTTCTTCTATTCTGGAAGTATCTTCAACTATTGATGTTACCGTAACAGTCACAATAGTCTGGGTAGTATCAGTGTCGATATCAGCAATTATCTTTGTAGAACAGCCAATTAAAAGACCAATTAAAAATATACTTAAAATTAGTAGAATTGTTAATATCTTTTTCATAATATCAATATATCACTAATTTCAAATAATTGTGCCTCAAATTCCTGGTTACCAAAATTAGGTTATTGTTTAAAGCAGTGGTATCAATTATGCAGACAATTTATACTGGACAAAAACGTAAAAATATTGAATTTTGTCTTGTATGTCGTCCATATTAAAAATATTAAGTGGTTTTATCATGCATAAAAGACTGATGTACTTTGGAAAAATAGAAAATAAAAATTCTGCTCCCAGGAATTCTGAATTTTGTTAAACTACAATAATGCAATTTTCAATTCTATCGTAAATAACTGTTAAGATAAAATTTATTAATTATTATTTCATTATGGTTTCAAGAACTTGCCTGCTTATTAAATCTATAAGCGAGTTATAAACCACAGTTTTAGCTTCAGGTTTGAACTTGGGATCTGTCAGACCGCAGGTTGAATCTTCACATGAAATGCACAGAGTTTTATCTGAAGCAGTAATATTTATACTTCCAAATACTTCCATTCTATCCATGACAGTTTTTTTGACGGACTCCTGAACAATTTTAGATAGATCACCATAGCTAATACATTCGGGATTTTCATTTAAGAATAATCTTGCTGCCTTTACGGCGTTGGCAGACATTTCAGTGTAAAAATTAATTTTTGAAATCCCCAGACTTACGGCTTTTTTAAAATCTGCATCAGATATGCCTGATCCGCCATGTAATACGAGAGGTATTGGGATGGCTTTATTTATTTTATCAATTCTTTCAAAATCCAGGTTTGGTTCACCCTTATAAGTTCCATGAACATTTCCCACGGAGATTGCAAGCGCATCAACGCCGGTTTCTTCATAGAATCTTACTGCATCCTCAACTTTTGTAAAAGATTCAGAGCTTGCAGCATGAGGGATAGGGGCAGCAGTTCCAACAACCTCTCCTCCGATGTTTCCTATTTCACCTTCTACACCAACACCTACACTATGAGCAATTTTAACTATCTCTTTGGTTCTGGCAATATTTACTTCAAGAGGCTCTGAACTGCCGTCAAACATAACAGAGGTAAATCCTGCCCTTATTGCTCTCATTATTGTGTCGAAGTTTTTGCCGTGATCAAGATTTATGCAGACAGGTATACTGACTTCTCTTGCTGCTCTTAAAACAGCAGGTGCAATATGTTCAAGATTTAAATAACGGAAATGAACTTCAGCAAGCTGCATGATTACAGGTGAATTAGACTGGATTGCAGCTTCAATAATAGGGTCAATAAAATTCATGCTTGTAATATTGAAAGCACCTACAGCATATTTATTTTTGCTGGCATGGTTTAAAAGCTTCTTCAGGTTAATAAGTGCCATAAAACAATCCTTTCAAAAGTTTTCAAAATATTAAAAGTTTTAATTTATAAATGCCTGATATTTAAAACTCATTTAATAATATAATAAATAAAATAAAAAATACCATATAAATTTATAGAATTTTTATACATTTAAATTTTCATTAAATTATAAGAAAGATAAGAAAATGTCAGTAAGTACAAAATAAATGGCGAGCTTACATTTTGCCGACTATTTCTGTATTGTGATATGCATAAATGTTTTAAGACAAAATATGCTAAAATAATATTAACCATGTTTTCAAATTTTAAACACAGATTTTCTGACTGGCGAAACAGAATTCGCAATTATAATAAAATAACTAACGTCTCAAAAGACGTCAGGAGATACATTGTAATAAACGGATTTGACGGCATCATTACAATTATGGGTGTTCTGGTAGGTAATTATGTTGTAAAAGTCTCGGATTACAAACATGTCATACTGACAAGCCTTGCTGTTTGCATTTCTCTTGGAGTATCAGGAATATGGGGGGCATATTTTTTTGAAAGCGCAGAAAGGCATAAAAGTCAGCGCGATCTTGAAAATTCCACACTTCATAAACTTGACTATACGGTAATTTATTATGCCAACAGATTTGCTTCCCTTATAACTGGCGTAGTTAACGGCATCGCACCTGTTGTTACCGCATTAATCCCCGTCATCCCGTTCTTTTTTGGGGCAGTTGTTGATATAAGAATCTTATATTATATTTCCGGCAGTGTTGCAATGGTAAGTCTGTTTGCAATAGGTATTTTTCTCGGTAAAACTTCAAGAACAAGATTAATTATCGGAGGCATAAAGATGCTGCTGGCTGGAATTTTCTGTGTAGCGCTTGGTCTTATACTTAATTTCATTCAGTAAAAAAAAGTAGAAAAGGGCTTAAATTGATTTTAAACCCTTTTCTCTTTTTAGCCGTTAATTATTTATTTATACGAAGGAGCTTTCGTTTTTTAATAACAGCTAATATTTGCAGTATATAAAAGTTAAAATTATAAAATCGGCAGATAATTTTCTACTTCATAATCTGTTACAAATGTTCTGTATCTGTCCCACTCTATTTTTTTATTCTCAATGAATTTCGTAAATATATGTTCTCCAAGTGTTTCCTTCATCAGTCTGCTGTTTTCAAGATTTTTAACTGCTTCATAAAGGTTGTCCGGTAAAGTTTCAATTCCGGCATTGTTTCTTACCATGTAATCCATTTCAAAAATATTTTCTTCAATAGGATCCTGTAATGGATAATTATTCTTTATTCCTTCAAGACCGGCAGCAAGCATTACACTGAATGCAAGATAAGGATTGCATGCAGGGTCCGGACATCTGAATTCAACCCTTGTAGCTTTTTCCTTGCCTGGTTTGTAAAGCGGAACTCTTACCAGTGTCGATCTGTTTCTTCTTGCCCAGGAAATATATACGGGGGCTTCATATCCCGGAACAAGCCGCTTGTAAGAATTAACCCACTGATTTGTAATGGCAACAAACTCCCTGCAGTGTTTTAAAAGACCTGCAATATAGCTTTTAGCTTCTGCAGAAAGGTTGTAATTATCCTTCGGATCAAAGAAGGCATTCTTGTCTCCCTTAAATAATGACTGATGAACATGCATCCCGCTCCCGTTAACTCCAAAAATAGGCTTGGGCATGAATGTTGCATAAACATCATGCTTCATTGCAATTTCTTTAACAACAATCCTGTAAGTCATTGCACTGTCTGCCATTGTCAGAGCATCCTGGTATCTTAAATCAATTTCATGCTGTGACGGTGCAACTTCATGATGTGAATACTCAACACCTATTCCCATTGAATCAAGGTAAAGAATTGTTTCTCTTCTTAAATCACTTGCAACATCAAGAGTTGTAAGGTCAAAATATCCTCCGTGATCAAGAACTTCAGGAGCTCCCTTATCACTTTTAAAATAAAAGTATTCAAGTTCAGGTCCAACATAAAATGTATAACCAAGATCTTTAGCTTTTTTCAGATTTTTCTTTAAAATCCATCGTGGATCACCTTCAAAATGTTCCCCGTTTGGCTGCATGATATCGCAGAACATTCTGGCAACTCCGCTTTCCGAAGGTCTCCATGGAAGAATCTGAAAAGTTGAAGGATCGGGAAGCGCCATCATATCACTTTCCTCAATTCTTGAAAAACCTTCAATTGAAGATCCATCAAAACCCATTCCTTCTGCTAATGCCCCTTCCAGCTCCTCAACAGTAATTGAAAAACTCTTTAACATGCCCTGCACATCAGTAAACCATAATCTAATGAATTTTATATGGTTGTCCTTGGCTTTTTTTAAGACGAACTCCCTCATTTCGTCTAATTTTTTGTTGTCATCCATAGCTAACTCCACCTTGCTCCTTCCTAAATGCACTTGATAAAAAAAATTATTAAAAAAATATTACTGATGATTTTCATAAATGTCTTATAAATTTAAAAATTAAAAATGATTTTTTATATTAAACCAATTATATTTCAATTAAGTTACAGAAATGTTAAATTTATGTTAAATCTTTTGGGAAAACATATAACCCACATTTCTGATGGTTTTAAACATCTGATCGTATGGTGAGGGAAGTTTTGAGCGTATTCTTCTCATATGAACATCAACTGTTCTGTTTCCGCCGTAAAAATCATAACCCCATATTTTGGATAACAGAGCATTACGTGAAAAAACCTTATCTTCATTTTGTATTAAAAACTTAAGCATTTCAAATTCCTTATAGGTAAGTTCGATCGTACCTTCTTTTACTGAAAGCTCATATTTTTCCAGATTTATAATCATATCCCCGATAACTATTATATTTTTTAAATCAACAGCATTATATTTATTAAATATAAGCATTACTCTTAAAAGAAGTTCTTCCTTTAATTGATTAAGTAAAATAATATCTTCATATTTAATCAGATTGCCAAGCAGAATTCCTGCCTGATTAATGTTAATAATTAATAATTTTGGGATCTGAACCCTTTTAAGCTCTCTTAATAATTCATAATCATAGCCCCCGCTTTTGAGCTCATCTTCAGAAAAACTTAAAGGTTTACCTGAAATTATATTGCCTGACTTTTCAGATAAATTAAATTTTGTCAGATCTGCGGTTATCAGCCCGACGTCACTTATATCTTCTTCATCAAGTAAAGGATTATTTAACTGAAAATATGAAAAACTGTCAGGGATTTTTTTTGAGGTAACAATATAATTATTTTTAAGCAAATCTGTTACTGCCTTAATTAAATTTTTATCTCTCGAAATTATTCTGATCTTTTCCATTGTACATCCATATCTTTTTCTGCGTCTTGGTCTGTAAGTAATTTAATGTTTAATTTTTTGTCTTATCTATCTATACAATGAACTTGTTTGTTATCGGGTATCTCCTGTCCTTGCCGAAAGCTCTGCGTGTTATTTTTATACCTGGAGAGCCCTGTCTTCTTTTATATTCGCTGATATCAATAAGATGCATAACCATTTTAACACTTTCGGCAGGATAACCAAGATTGTTTACCATGTAATCAAAGTCCATATCTTCTTCAAGATATGCTTTGATGATTCTGTCTAGCAAATCATAAAGGGGCAGAGTGTCCTGATCTTTTTGATCCGGTCTTAACTCCGCTGAAGGAGTTTTTGTAAGGATGCTTTCAGGAATTATATTATTAAATTTTTTGTTAATGAAAGCGCAAAGCGAATATACCCTGGTTTTATAAATATCTTTAATGGGGGAAAGCCCTCCTGCCATATCCCCGTATAAAGTGCAGTAGCCAACACTAGTTTCGCTTTTGTTGCCTGTGGAAAGTACCAGCCAGCAAAATTCATTTGAAAGAGCCATAAGGATGTTTCCCCTGATCCTTGCCTGGATGTTTTCCTTTGTAATGTTTATTTCATCTGATTTAAAAACATCTTTAAGTGTTCCAATATATGAATTATACAGTTCCGTTATAGGAATTTTCATTGAATTTATTTTAATATTTTGTGCCAGTTTCATTGAATCTTCAATGCTTTCCCTGCTTGAAAACGGAGAAGGCATTAATATTCCTGTAACGTTTTTGTTTCCAATTGCCATGGCAGCGATAACTGCAGTCAATGCGGAATCGACACCTCCGCTTAATCCTACAACAGCTTTATTAAAACCATTTTTATACAGATAGTCTCTTGTTCCAAGAATTAAGGCTTCAAGTATTTCCTCATCTTCACATGAGATTAAATCTTCATATTTTATGCTGTCAGCCTTGCCTGATATTTTTTTATTTGAGGACTTCACAATGTTTTTTGAATCTGAATTATGTGGCGGTATTTCAATTAATTCATATTTGTAAGATTCTTTTTCGGGCAATTCAAGCCTCTGGTTCTTGTATCTTGTATCTTTTAACCTGATTGATTCAACTTCCTCCAGGTCAAGATCATAAACAAGCATGTCTTCTTCAAAAGGTATACCTCTGGCAAGTATTTTGCCGTTGGCATCAATAATTAAAGAGTTACCATCAAATACCAGCTCATCCTGTCCGCCAACAAGGTTTACATATATGATACAGGCTCTGCAGTCCGTTGCTCTTGTATGCAGCATTTTTTCACGCTCAAAAATTTTTCCGCTATGATAAGGAGAAGCAGAAATATTAATTAATAATTGTGCCCCGCCGGCAACAGCCTGAATTTTGGCGGGTCCTTCAGGATAATAAATATCTTCACAAATACTTACTCCAACCAGACTGTCTTTAATTTTAAATATTTTATTGCTGCTTCCCCTTTGAAAATATCTTTCTTCATCAAAAACTGAATAATTGGGTAAATACTGCTTGTTATAAACAGATATGATTTTTTTATTATGCATTATTGCTGCGGAGTTAAAGATTTCATTTTTTTTGCTGACAAAACCGCATATTATTGTAATATTTTGTGAAAGCAGCTTTATTTTCTCAATATATTCCAGATTTTTATCAACAAATGAAGGTTTTAACAGCAGATCCTCAGGAGGATATCCTGTCAGGGCAAGCTCAGGAAATATGACAATGTCACAGGAAAATTCTTTTGCCTTATTAACGGATTTTGCAATTAAGTTAAAATTATCCGGAAAATCACCAACAGTAGGATTAATTTGTGCAGCACATAATCTTAAAATGCTGATATTTACTCCTTTTTATGCTTTATAATTTGCCTAAAGGAAGAAATACAGGCTCATTTTGTAAAAAATTTCAACCGGAAGTTTATTCCTGCCGTCCGAGTTTTTCCCTTATTTCCTTTGAAATTCTGTCAGGTGTCCACCTTGGCTCCCATACAAGATTAACATTTACCTTTCCCACACCATTCATTTTTTCAATTCTTTCTTTTGCCTGGTCTTTAATAAATGTATGCATGGGGCAAGCCATAGTTGTAAATGTCATGTCAACATTTACATCATTATTATCATTTATATCAACCTTGTAAATTAAACCCAGATCAACAATGTTTATGGGAATTTCCGGGTCATAAACTTCTGAAAGAGCTTTCAAAACATCATTTTCGGTTAATTTTTTTGTCTCATTCATTAATTTTCTCCATTTCATTTACAGCCGAATTTTATAAAAATATATCAAACTTATCTAAAAATAAAATATTTATCACTGCCTTTTTCTCTGTATAAAGGGTAATGGTTTCTAAGGTCGGTAATAATATCAGGAAGAATATTTAAAAGAAAGTCAACTTCTTCAACGGTATTTTCAAAACCAAGAGAAATCCTTATGGATCCTCTGGCATATTCAGGGCAAATTCCCATTGCAAGCAAAGCTTCACTGGCTTCGGAATTAATGCTTTTGCATGCCGAACCAGCCGAAACTGCAATCCCAAATTCATTCAGTTTGTTAACCAGATCTGCTGACTCAACATATTTGAAAGTAAAATTACAATTTCCCGGGAGTCTTTTTTGCGGATGTCCGTTATATATTACATCACTTATTTTCCCCATGATACGATCTTTTAAATAATCTCTTAAACCTGCTACTTTTTCATTTCTCTCGTTGAAATTTGCTGACAGGATTTCAGTTGCCTTTGCCAGCCCTGATATCCCGGGAATATTTTCAGTTCCTGATCTTCTTCCTCTTTCCTGTCCGCCTCCATATATTTGGGGCATGACCTTTGTGCCTCTTCTTACAAATAATGCACCAACTCCCTTTGGTGCATAAATCTTATGACCCGAAATTGACAGGAGATCCACGTTAAATAAATCAACATCAATATTAATGCTCATATAGCTTTGAACTGCGTCACAATGAAAAATAATATTATTTTCCCTTGTGATTTTTCCAATTTCCTCAATAGGCTGCAGAGCCCCCATTACGTTATTTGCATGCATTATTGAAACAAGAATGGTTTCATTTGTAAGAGCATTTTTTACATCATCGGGATTTACGATTCCATTGCTGTCAACCGGAAGATAAGTAACTTTAAAACCTTCCTGTTCAAGTACTTTTAACGGCATATGAACAGCAGGATGTTCAATTTCAGAAGTTATTATGTGATTTCCTTTTTTATAGTAAGCTTCAGCTATGCCAAATATTGCAATATTGTTGCTTTCAGTACCTCCGCTTGTAAAAAGTATTTCATCAGAATACGAATTGATTGCCTTTGCAATAACTGCTCTTGAGTTTTCCAGCATACGTTTAGCTTCAACCCCCGGCATATGCGGCTCTGATGCATTGCCGAAATAAAGTGTCATTGCATCATGCACAACTTTTGCCACTTCAGGAATTACAGGAGTAGTGGCGCTGTGATCAAAATAAATATATTCTGAAAATTTCTGCATAATATATAGTATAAATTATTATTTTTATCTTAAAAATTTATTTAAAGAATTTTACTTCTTTTAAATTAAAAAATACAGCAGTCAAATTCTGCATAGTTAAATTAAAAAGTTTAAAAAATATTATTATATAAAATTCTGCTTAATTAAATTTCTTAAACTTTATCAGGTTTTAAGTTAAATATTAATACTAATGTATATAAAAATAAATTCAAACCTTCATCAAAGAAATTTAAATAAATTTATTTTTTAATGATTTTATATTAAAGTATTTTCCATTGTAAATTTTAGTATTTTTATTTATTCCATAAAGGAAATATTATTTTGAAGGTTAATAAATTTGCCAAAACCATATCCTATATTTTTGACGGATCTTATATTTCAATTCCTGCATATCTGATAATTAATATATTCATGCTTAAGACGGCAGGAGAAGTTACGATGTGGACGTTACTTTGCATTTTATTCGGGAGTATAATGCCGTTTATATTTGTTGTATTTCTTTATAAGAAAAAAGTTATTAATGACCTGCATGTACCAAGAAGGGAAGACAGGTTAAAACCGCTTTTTATAAGTAATTTAAGCTACCTGATCGCATTTTTTGTTTTTTATATTTTAAAGGCTCCTGTTTATTTAAGAGCATTGTTTTTCACATCTTTTATTACAACTTTTTTACTGACTGTCATAACATACTTCTGGAAAATTAGTTTCCATACAAGCTGGATAACTTTCACATCCATAACTTATTATATATTTTTCGGAAAATGGACATTGTTTTTAATGCTGCTCATTCCGCTTGTTGCCTGGGCAAGAATAAAAATAAAACGGCATACAATCGCACAGGTTATAGCAGGTTCACTTCTTACCATGATTACTGCCTCATTTGGATACAGCCTTTTTGGTCTTTTTGATATTTTTCAGATTATAAGACTGTGAAGTTCGTACATAATAAAGAGTTCAATTAAAGCTGCTGTCAGTGCAATAACGGATGGAACTGCAAGATATCTGCTGAAGAGTTTCTGAGCTTTTTGTGAAAAAGAAGGTATGAGCAGAAACAATGTGAGGTTTGTAAAATAAAAGGTAAAAATAACTGCAATCCCGTTTAAGTAATAAAAAAAAGTACCAAAGATTGCGGGTTGAAGAAGCATAATTATCATAATACTTAAAGAAACTGCCATGAAATAAATGAAATATTTAAAATGATAAAATATTCTTTCCCACCGGGAAACTTTATAGTATTGATAAACAAATATAGGATAAATAATGATAGCAATACCTGATCCAAACAAATATCCGGTAATTAACCTTAAAATATTATTTGTTTCATAAACACCCAAATATGAAAGAGCACCATCAACTATAGCGGAAAGTATGAACATTATTGAAAGTATCATTATATAAACAGGCGGAAGATCCGATTCTTTTTTTCTGAATGTTAAAAATAAAAAAATTATGGAAATCAGAAAACCTATATATATTCCTGAACATCTTGAGCAAACCGGCATTAATATTTTCCCGAAAAACAAAGTTCTTTCAGGAATCTGATGACACACTGAAAACCCCAGGCTGTTTATGAATTGTGATATTTTTAAAGCCATTTATTAAAAAAATATTAAAATTAATAAAAAATCAACCGCAATGCAACATTAATATTAATTAAATTTATTAAGAAATTCAGGTGAAATCTAAAAAATCTTCTTTTTTAATTGTTATTATAATATTTAATTTGCAATTTAAGATTAAGAATATTATAAAAAGTAGTAAAACTGTAGTTTTTTATTTTTCATATTGTTAGAATGATTAAAATTAATTTATCAATTTTTTTATATTAATGCGGAGAAACAATATGATTGCTGACTTACATACGCATACTTTTTTATCTGACGGGGCAAACAGCCCTATTGAACTTATAAGGCTGGCTTATTCAAACGGATATTCTGTTATAGGAATAACTGATCATGCAAGTTATTCCAATATTGATTATATTATTGCGGCGGCAGTAAGAGACTGTGAACTTGCTCAAAGATACTGGGATATAAAAGCTGTCCCGGGAGTTGAACTTACAAATATTCCTGCTAAAAGCATTAATGAGATGGCAAAATATGCACGGGAAAATGGTGCAAAACTGGTTGTAGTTCACGGAGAAAGCATATCTGAAAAAGTGGAAGCCGGCACTGATTATAATGCTGTAAATTCAGATTATGTTGATATTCTGGCACATCCAGGCCTTATAACTTTTGATGAAGCAAAAGAAGCTTCCAAAAGAGGAATTTATCTGGAAATTACAAGCAGGGAAGGACATTGCCTTACAAACGGACATGTAGTTAAGACAGGCAGAGCTGCAGGTGCAAAATTTCTCATAAACAGCGATTCACATATCCATAAGGATCTTTATGCAGGCGACATGCAAATAAGGGTTGCAAAAGGGGCAGGACTTGAAGAAAATGAAATAAAGGAAATTTTTAATACAAATGTTAAACGTCTTTTAAAAAAATCAGGATACTGACAGTTTTTGCTGTAAAAATTCCAGATACAGCATATAATTAAAAATTTTTATTAGAACATGTAGTTAAGGCAGGCAGAGCTGCAGGTGCAAAATTTCTTATAAACAGTAATTCACATATCCAAAAGGATCTTTATGCAGGCGACATGCAAATAAGGGTTGCAAAAGGGGCAGGACTTGAAAAAAATATTATATCTTGACTGTTTCAGTGGAATTAGCGGGGATATGATGGCTGGAGGGCTTGTTGATGCTGGTCTTGATAGTGCTTTTTTAAAGGAGCAGCTTAAAAAGATTGCTGTTGAAGGCTACGAAGTTGAACTTAAGAAAATAAAAAACTCAGGAATTAGTGCTTCGCAGTTTAATGTTAAGATAACAGGAAAACAACCCGACAGATCTTATTCTGATATTGTCAGTCTTATTGATAACAGTTCCATTACCATAAAGGCAAAACAAATTGCTCTTTCAATTCTGTCAATAATCGCATCAGCAGAATCCAAAATACATAATGTTGATATTGAAAGAATTCATTTTCATGAAATTGGAGCCATTGATTCTATAATTGATATAGCGGCAGCCGCAATTGGAATTGATGCACTTAGAATTGATGAAGTTTATTCGTCAGTTGTCCCCCTTGGAAGAGGTTTTGTGGAAACAATGCATGGAATGCTGCCTGTTCCTGCTCCTGCAACAGTTGAAATATTAAAGGGTATTCCTGTTTACAGCGGGAATTTTGATTTTGAAGTTACAACTCCTACGGGTGCTGCAATAATTAAAAGCCTAGTAAAAAATTTTGGCGATGTTCCTTTAATGAAAATAAAGAAAACAGGTTACGGATCAGGCACATTGAAAAAGGAAGGCATCCCGAATCTGCTGCGCATCATTATAGGAGAATTACTGGAACAGCCTGATGATTTTGCAGAAATCTATGATTTTAAATATGAAAACATGATTTTGCTGTCTGCAAATTTAGATGATATTTCTCCTGAAATTATTGGTTATCTGCTGGAGAGATTATTTAAAGAAAAAGTGCCGGATGCATGGACAGAGCCGCTATTTATGAAAAAAAACAGGCAGGCTATAAAAATATGCGTTCTTTGCAGACCTGATGATGAGGAAAAATTTTCTGAAATTTTGTTTATGGAAACTTCAACACTTGGAATCAGGAGGCAGAAAATAAAAAGACTTGTGCTAAAAAGAGAAATTAAAACAGTAAGGCTTCCTTATGGAGATGTAAATATGAAGATAGGCTACAGAAACGGTAAGGCCGTTACTTTTTCGCCTGAATATGAATCATGCAGGATTCTTGCTCAAAAAACAGGAAAACCTGTAAAGGAAGTTTATCATGATGCAGCCTGCTTTTTTTCAATTAAATAATACCTGAGTATTTCCTGGATTATTGCAACTGTGGGGACTGCAAGTAAAAGTCCGAACCAGCCAAAAACAGCTCCTCCGGCAATCAATGAAAAAATAATAAGTCCCGGGTGAACTCCTACCTGATACTTCATTATATTTGGTGAAATAAAATAATTATCAATCTGCTGAATGGCAATAAATAACAGGATTACAAGCAGTGCCCTTAAGGGTGATATGAATAATGCTGTAAGTGAGGCAGGAATTGCTCCGATAACTGGTCCAAGGAATGGAATCATGTTAAATATTCCTGCAATAAATCCAAGCAGAACTGCAAAATCAACTCTTAAAATTAAAAGAACAATCGTGCACATCACTCCCACTATTAATGAAATTATAAGCTGGCCTCTGACATATTTGCCAAAAACATTGTTAATCTTGTTTAAAACTGTTGCAGTTTGAAGTTTAAATCTTCGGGGAATGATTTTTAAAAATGTCCTGACAATGATATCCGTATCTCTTAATATATAAAAACCCAGTATCGGTCCGATTATGAAATTTAAAATAATATTAAATACAGTTTTTGTAATAGTAGTTGCACTCTGAAAAATATTTATATTGGTTAAATTAAACTCATTTAAAATATATTTTGAAATTTCCTCAAAATTTGCAGGAATAGCTTCTGTCCCGATTATGTTTCCAAGATTTTTCATTATTGGGCTGTTTTTAAGAAAATCATTAAGGAATTTGGAAATACCTTCAAGATAAAAGGGAATTTTCTCCACAAATGTTTTAAACTGCTCAATTACAAGAGGAATTATAAAGAACATAAGTACAAAAATAATAGCCAAAAAGAGAAAATATGTTAATGAAACAGCAAATATTTTTCTCATCCTTCTCTTAAAAAGTCTGACAACTGGAATCAGCATATAGGCAATTATAATACCGATAAGCAGGGGAATTATAGCAGCTTTCATAAGATAGATAATATAGAAAAATAATGCAATTATTGCTAAAAAACCGATAATTGCCCAGGAAAAAATACCAATATTTTTTATTATGGAAATGCTGACTGCCTGGGAATCTGAATTTTTTTTATCTTTTTTATATTTATACAATTTGGCTAAATTTGGCTGTAAATTATTTTATGAAAAATAACAAAAATTATTAAATTTAAGCCTGGCAATACTGCAAAGAAACATGTTTTTATTTTAGAAAATTATATAAGTAAAAAAAGTTAATTACAATTTAACTGTGGAAGTTAATTTGCCCTAATAGATTATATGAGTTAATATTTTGGTACTTGAGTAATAATATTATTTGAAGTCATAGGTTAATTATGATAAATTTTAAAAACGGTTTTTTATTGTTAAAGTGATTTTGAGGAAAAATGTTTGAGCAATCTATTGCTTCTTATATTTCAAATTTAGCTTCATTGGGAATAATGATTTTAGTTGCCTTATTTTTGTTTCTTATAATTTTTATTATCTCAAAGATTCTTGTAAAATCCGGCAGGGAGAACAGCCAGCACGATAACAAAGCGGAAAGTAAGAATTTAAACAGGATTGTCATACAAAATAAGGATCCGTATATTTTTGTAAATCTGGCCGCAGCAGGTTTCTTTTTTTTATTTTTCATAATTTTTATATTGATGACTTTATTTTTTTTAATTTTCAGTGAGCTTATAAACATAAAATTAAGCTTGTTTTTTATTGCTTTTGCTTTAATTTTTGCAGTTTCTGCATCAGCATATATAGTAAAATCAAAAATTTTTAAGTAGCAAATAAAGATCTTGAATAACTCTTTAATAAAAAGCAGTTTAAATATTTATATTGCAGGATACGGGTGCTGCAAGCAGGAAATTTTAGCATCAGCAGGTCCTGTTTATGATATAAGCAGGTTTGGCGTTTCCTTTGTAAGTTATCCTGAAAGTGCTGATGTCCTGATATTGCAGGGTTTTTATAATGGCAGAGGACTTGTAAAACTTATTAATATTTACAATCAAATGGCTGCGCCAAAATGGACCATAGCTCTCGGCAAGTGCGCTATTGAAAATTTAAGTTATGAAGGTTCCGGAAATAATTTGTTAACTGAATTTAAGAAAAGGCTGAAAGTTGATGTATATGTTCCCGGATGTCCCCCGAGACCGGAAGCTTTTATTTACTCAATTTTAAGGATTATTGAAAAATCATGAGATAATAATATTTAAGTTCGTTTAAATTCAATTACTTTTTTAAAAAGTATTTTTACTGTGATTTAAAATAAAAAATGGATGAAAATATAAAAAATAAAGGCAGTGATGCAGTAAACGGTTATACTGAAAATATTGAAAAAAATCTGGCTTTTTATTTTGGAGACAGTATCGGAACTGTTTACAGTTTTGGAAAAGATATTCTTTTTGATGTTGGTTATGAGAACTTGTTTGCTACAATTGAAAGTCTCAAGAATAATGCGGATTTTAATTTTAATATATTAAGCAGTATAAAATATAAGGAAGCAAACAATTTTTTGCTGATAAGTTTGTTTTCTCTTGAAAAACTGTTTACATTAAATATAAGAGTTAAAAATACAGCACCTTACTTAAAATTTGATTATAAGCAAATTATTAATTCTCTTAAAAGAATTTTTGAAACTTCCGAATATTTTTCAGATAGAGATTATCTTAAAGATTTAAATAATGATCTTGTAATTTACAGTCAGATTCCTGAAACGCTGGATACATTTGATATCCATGTCTCATTAGAAAGTGATCTGATAAAAAATGTTTATCTTTGTGATGAAATAAGCCGTTATAATTCAGTCATAGTTTTTAAAACTTACGAGATAAACAAGCTTAT
Organism: Actinomycetota bacterium; assembly: GCA_023380915.1. The sequence goes on from JAMCSM010000228.1 coordinate 23,225, forward strand.
TTCCATGTTAAATAATCTTGACTATAAGGCAGGGGTATATCCTGAATTGTGCTTTTGTCTTGGGATTGAAAATCTGCTGCAGATAAAAATTCCAAAAAGAGCAATATATATAAGAATGCTGCTTTGTGAACTTTTCAGAATATCCAGTCATCTTTCTTATATTGTAAGCATGAGTCTTGTTCTGGGCAATGTGAGTGCATTTAATTATATTCTTACAGAAAGAGAAAAAGTATTAAATATAATTGAATTAATTTCGGGTTCAAGGGTTATACCTAATTTTATAAGAATTGGCGGGGTAAAAAAGGATATTGATGAGATTATCCTTGACTCGATTTACAAAATGATTCCGCAATTTTATAAGGGCATTAAAAGAGTGGAGGAAATTTTCTCAAGCGATGTTATCCTTCTTGAAAAATTAAAAAATAAGGCGGTTGTAAATAAAAGAACAGCAATATTATCAGGAATGACAGGACCAAATTTAAGAGCTTCGGCAGTCAGATATGACTTTAGAAAAATTGCGCATTATTTATTATATGAAGATATTTCCTTTACAATTCCGCTGGGAAGATGCGGAGATAATTTTGACAGGGTATTAATCAGATTTAAGGAAATATACCAGTCTCTGAAAATAATAAACGGGCTGACTAAGTCAATGCCTTTTGGTGCGGTAGGAAAAATGATTAATCCGGCAAATCTTGATCTTATTGCCTCCGAAATAATTTCAACTGTGGAATGCCCGCATGGAATTTTTAAATTGTTTATTGAAATTAAGGAAAACAAGGATATGGAAATAATTCCAATTAGTCCAACTGGAAATAATATCCAAGGGTGTGAAAAGTCGGTAGTTGGCTGCAGTTTTGATGAATTGCTGCCTGCTGTTTCAAGTTTTGGTATTGAAAGCGCACAAATGTATTAATATTAAATTAATTTTAATTTTAAAGTTTTAATTACTTAATATTGCGGTTATGTTAATTTTACTTAAAAAAATAGGATACATAATATTAATTCTTGGGGTGAACTTATATATTATTTCTTTTTTAAACAATAAGATTATTTCAAGGATAGAATTAAGAAGAGGCTATAAGGGATATAAAACAGGGGTAATAGGCTTTCCCTTTTCCAGTTCACTGAAATATATTGCAAAAGGCATCCCTTTTTCTGTCTGGGATATTTTAATTTTTATCCTGCCCTTGCTTTTATGGTCTGTTGTTCCCATTTCATTTAATCTTTATATATTTGATTCTCAGTCAAATCTTTTTATTGCCCTTATGTTTTACATGCTTATCCTGATATTTAAAAATTTTTCAGTTTCGTATTCAAAATATAATTTTGTAATTAGCGATTTTTTAAGAAGAACAGCACAGATGTTTACTTTGATAATTCCATTATTATTTTGTGTGCTTTCAATAATTATAATAAACAGAAGCCTTGATTTTAAAGCTATAGTTAATGCACAATATCAGTACTGGAACATAATTTATCAGCCGGCAGGCTTTATAATATTTTTTTTATGCATACTTTTGCAGATAAAACTGCTGAATTTGTCGGAACGTAATCAGTTTTTAATTTCTGGTAATACCGGTAAGGAAGGAGAAGGAATAACGAAACTGTGTGAAAGATTTTCAGGTTATTTAAGCATCTTTTTCCTGATTATCCTGCTTAATAATTTATATCTGGGAGGGTGGCAGAAACTGTATATGATCAGGGGAGATGTAATGGTTGCTGTAAAGTTTTATGTTATTCTTATTTTGCTGATATTATTTGAAAGATCGATATCAAATATTTCCAGTATTAATAAACTGATTAACCTGAATTATAAACTGCTGCTGCCTTTGTCTGCGGCAAATCTTTTAATTACCGTTATTTTCTTTATATTAAGGAATGTTTATCATATTATCTGATTTTAAATTTTAATTTTTTTTTAAATAAATTAAATAAATTATATATGTTAAGAGTTGTTAAAAATTTTTTTATTAATTTCGGGAATTTGTTCAGAAGACCCAAGACAGTTCAGTATCCGAGAGAAAAAATAATTATTCATGAAGAAAGCAGAGGACAGCCCAAGTTAAAGCTGGATTTTGATACCCTTGAAATTATATGTAACGGATGCGGGGAATGTATGAAAGCATGTCCTCAAAACTGTATAAATGTCAGAAGGGAGTTCAGGGACAGGGATTACTGCCTTGATGAATTTTATTTGAATCTGGGACTTTGCAGTTTTTGCGGCAACTGTGTTGAAGTTTGTAAAAATCATGCTATTGAAATGTCGTACAGGTATCAGCTTTCAGAATTTGATCTTGAAAGCCTTAAGATTGAAAAACTTGATCTTATAAAACAAGCTGAATATTCAATAAGGGATTTCTGGGTAAAGTAATTTATTAATTAATTTTAATAAAAATGAATATAATAAACGTAATAATTATAAGAAATCTGCAGTATTTTATATTATCAGCAATAATTATTTTTGCCATACTTTCCCTTTTTATTGTAAATATCAGAAAAAAATTCATTTTTTTATTCTTTTTTTATCTTTTTACCCAGGTTTATTATTTTACATTATATCTGGGCAATCTTTTTTTTCTGCTTTTTATCCCTGTAATTTTGTTTATGCTTACTTTTTATTTATATAATATTCATATTGAAACTTATTTTTTAAAAAATATTTATAACCTTGAGATATATAACAAGGAAAATTTTAATATCAGCGGCAGTGGCATAAGGAGTAAAGAAAAGCTTGAAGCAAAAAAAATATACGGTGTGGTAATACCTGTTTTATTAATTCTTGGTTTTATATTTTTGTTTTTTAAATTCAGCGGAAATTATACTGCAAAATTTGATGCGGCAAAGTCAATAACTTTAATTAATTTTTCCATTATCTCAAATGAAATTTTCTTTAATTACGCAGTATTAATTTTTCTGTTAATCCTTCTCATTTTTATTTTATTTTTGTGGATGATATCAATAATATTAATCAAAAGGAAGCATTAAATTGAATTTATCATATATATTTTATTTAAGCTTTATATTATTTATTTTGGGATTGTTTGGAATGCTGTATTTTAAAAATATTACAGCAATAATAGTGGCAGCACAATTTATTATTATTTCTTCAGTTGTTAATTTTCTTAGTTTTTCTCAAATTTTATATGAAGCATCAGCAGCAAATATTTCTTTTGTTATATTAACGTTTTTATTGATTTTTATTTTTCAGTTTACAATTATCTTTTATTTACATTCGAATCTTAATGATTTAAAAACAGCTAATACCGGATTTGAAAATAATTTGTTTTATTTTGGCATCGAAGAATGGCTTGGTGAAAAATAATATGGATTTGTTTAAAAACATCATACCTTTTTTAAATCCATTTGGCGTTATTGCTTTTTTAGTGTCAGGAATTTTTATTTCATTATTTTTCGGACTTTCAAAAAGAAATCAGATAAAAATATTTATTTTTGTACTTGTACAGATATTACTTGCCGGTGCTTTTTTTATTAATATTTATTCCTATAATATTTACGGAGAATTTTCCAGCAATTTATTTACTTCAGGAATTTTTGAGACAGCAGCAACCGGTTTTATTCTTTTGTCTGCAATTATAAGTTTTGCTGTTATTTTTATTTGCAACAGAAAAAATGATAATTTTATCAAGACAGTTATGATTTTTCTTTTTGCTGTAATATCTTCAGTTATAATAATAATTTCAAAAAATTTTACTTCTTTTTTTATAGGCACGGGATGTTTTTTGACTGCATTTTTTGCATTAACTACTTTATTAAATGAAGACTTAGTGACGATTTATAATGAAAATACAGTAAAAGGCAGAGACCTGATTATACAACGAAATATTTCGGCAGCAATTATAAGATTTTTTATAGTCTGCCTGTTGTTTTTAATACTGCTGTTTTTTGGTTTTTCAATTTTGTATGGAGCAACAGATGTTAAGAATTTTCTTCAGTTATTTGAAAATATACAGTCAGGCGGAATAAATATTATATTCAGCTTAATAATAATTTCAATTTCCTTTTATATTTATTTCGGCATTTTTCCTTTTCAGGCTCCATACATTGGTTTTGTTAATAAAACTGAAATCCCTTCACTTTATGTGCTATGGTTTTTATATTTTCCTGCAGGTATCTTAAGTATATTGAAGTTTACACCCATAATATTAATTCTTAACAAAAATTTAAAAGCAGGTGAGTATATCCTGTATGTTCTTTTAGTAACAATATTTATAAGTTCAGTTTGTTCGGCAATAGCAGGTTTTAAAACAAAAAGCTTAAGAAAAACATTGGGTTACCTTTTTACTTTGCTGCTTTCAGGATATTTTGTTAACCTGCTGATGCTTCTTAACGGTTTTATAAAGGAAGATAACCTGAACTGGCTTAATATTTTTAATCTTGCATATTTTGCTGTTTGTTTTTTGCCTGTGGTTTTTATTTTTTCTTTTATTGAAAATGCAGTCAAAAAAGATCATGTTAACAATTTAAAATCACTGTTTTATAAAAATAAAATAGTCGGGATCTTTTTAATCATCATAATATTTTCATTAATCGGAGTTCCCGGATTTTTCAGTTATCCGGCAAGAAAATATTATTTTGATACTATAATTGATATCTTAAATTCAAAGACCGGAAGTTTGACTGTTCTGAATGGCTGGCTTGTTATGACAATTATTATAATATATATGATTTCAATTGCTGCAGTAAGCATCAGACTGCTTATTATTTTATTTCTGAAAGAAAAGAAGGAAAATGATATACAGGACAAACTTGACTTTCCGAAAGCTTTTTATGTTTTACTGGGGGTTTTTGCAGCATTTATTTTATTTTCGGGAATTATTGGTTTGCTGGAAACTTTAAATCCTGCCGTCAGCCTGTTTGGAAGCAGAATAACTGATTCAGCGATTTTTATAAAAAATTTGAAATAATCAGATTTTGCTGTTAAACCTTATGCTATGAGAAAATCATTTAGAGGAGTATTCCTTATAATAGTATTGGTAATATTGCTGATAGTCTTTATTGCAATATTAAGCACAATTAAATTCAGTTTCAAAAAGACTTATATGCCGGCAACGGCATTATCGGAAATACTTCCAAGATTCAGATTTATTGATTTGGATGAATTGCCGGTAAAATCAGATAAAAATAACAATGGCAACAATGACTCCAAAGATATCGTGATTGGAGCAAAAAAACAGCTTAAAATAAAAGCAAAAAATATATTTTTGAAGGGGTCAGATCAGTCAAATTACTACAAGGGGGGAGATCCTCCGGAGCAGTGGGCAATTAATACAGACATAATTGCAAGATCTTTTAAAGAGGCAGGTTTTGATTTAAGGACTCTTGTAAATGAGGATATTAAAAAAAATATAAGCAAGTATCCGCTAAAAGCAATATGGAATCAGAATGTGCCGGATATAGATATAGATTACAGAAGGATACAGAATCTGGAAGTTTTTTTTAAAAGAAATGCGCAAAATCTTAATATAAGGCTGGATCCGTCAAATGAGGAAAATTTAAATACCTGGCTTCCCGGAGACGTTGTTTTTTTTGATATGGATGAGGATGGGTTTACAGATAATGCCGGTATTGTTTCTGACTTTACAGCAAGAAACGGTGTTCCAAAAGTGATTTATAATGATATTAATCCAGGCTATACTACAGAAGAAAATATTTTAGGAAAAAAAATAATAACAGGACATTACAGGTTACCTTAATATATGATATGAAAAGCGATGAATGTTAAAATTAAAACTGGTTTTTTTCATATTAAATTTAAATATTTAATCATATTTTTTCTTATTGTTATTGTAATTCCCATACCTTTTTTTGAAAAACCTCATAAAGTTGAAGCAATCACACTTCAGGAACTTGCAGAAAAAATATCAAAGTTAAGTACAGATGAACAGGACCTGCTTGCGGAAGTAGTTGCAGCAGAAACTCAGATTGAACAAAAAACACAGGAAATTTCAAATTACACACAGCAACTTGACGATTTTGAAATACAGCTTAAGGACCTTCATGCAAAGACTATAGAAATTGAAAAAAATATGGATCAGATTAAAATAAAGATTCAGAAAAGTGCCGTAAAATCTTACAAATACAGCAATGACAATATTGCAAGACTGATAATAAGCGCACAAAGCTTGAATGAAGTTGCTACGGTAATTTTTATTTTCAGGCATATGATAAGGGAAAATAATTCTTTAATCTCTGATTTGAAAAGTGAGAAAAAAAGATATGAAATGACATTTAGAAAATCAGAGGAAACAAAAAATCAGATTTCTGCCTTGAAAGAAAAAATTATTAAGGAAAGAGATGCATTAACTGTTTATTTAAAGGAAAAACAGGATCTTCTTTCACAGGTAAAAGGGGAAAAATCAAAATTTACAAATTTGCTTGCTGAAATCAAAGAAAGAATCAGGCAGATACAGCCGCCCGGACTTACTCTTGTTGGAGAGTGGGATATGGTTGCCACTGCATACTTTAGCGAGGGCGGCGGTTTAAATGGTGATGGAATAACTGCAATAGGATTTAGGGTGAAAAAGGGCATTGTTGCTGTAGATCCGAGAGTTATTCCTCTTGGTACAAAACTTTACATACCAGGATACGGAGAAGCACTGGCTGCAGATACGGGAGGATGGATAAAAGGCAATAGAATTGATCTTGCATTTGAAAACCTTACAGAGTGCTACCGCTACGGCAGAAGAAAAATAAAAGTATATCTTATTCAAAAATAAATTGTGATTTTTCCTGAAAAATCGGGCTGGATCAGCAGGCTCTTTTCTTTCAGACAACCTTCAGAAGTTTTGAAAGAGTTTCAAAATCGTTTAAATATTTATCCATTGTTATTTTTTTATGAACTGTTACATCATCCGGCTGATAAAATGGAACCAGTTTAAATGAAGGATTTTTAAATATTTTCATATGGAGTTCTTCCATATCATTAAATTTTTTATTTATTGAGAAAAAATGTTTTAAGATAAATTTTGTTGTATCAAAACCAAGTGAAATCAGTAAATGAGGGGTTGAAATGGTAATTTCTTTTGAAAGGTAGGGCACGCAGTTTTCTTTATGAACTTTTTTTGGTTCATAAGTGCTTATTTTTTCGCCACTGCGGGCAGGCACCTTCTTTTTGGGAGTACATTTTACAAGATATGTCAGGTAAATATCATTTTCAAGCGAGAGAGATGAATCTGCAATTATCTTTCTTATCAGTAATCCTGATTCATCATTTGTAAAAGGAACTCCGGTAACTTCTGCACCATTAGCTTTCGGATAATCTCCAACAATTATAATTCTTGCGCCTGGAGCGCCAATTCCGCAAACAGGATTTCTTCTTAATTCAACAAGATCTTCGCATTTCCTGCAGATCAGGACTTTTTTATTTAATTCATCAAAATTTTCTTTACAGCCATTTTGCATTGTAGAAAAAGTATACAATACAAAAATAATAGAGTCTATATTTTTTATTTAAACTTTTCTTTTTATTTTTAAATTATTTTTGCTATTATTAACCAAGCTATATTAGTCATCAAAAAAGAAAAAAGGAGAAAAAATGGCAAAGTATCAGGAACTTGCCGACGCAATCCTTACAGGTGACAACATTAAAAGCAAGAAAATCACCGAGGATTTAGTTGGCAAAAAAGTACCGGCCGCAGACATTTTAAACGGAGGCTTAATAGCCGGGATGGATGTTGTCGGAAGAAAATTCAAAGCAAATGAAATGTATATCCCTGAAGTTTTAATTGCTGCGAGGGCTATGCATGCTGCAATGGATATTCTTAAGCCTCTTCTGACGGAAGCCGGAGCACCTACCAAAGGTACTGCAGTTATTGGAACAGTGCAGGGTGATTTGCATGATATAGGCAAAAACCTTGTAGCCATGATGCTTGAAGGAGCAGGATTTACTGTAGTAGATATAGGCGTGGATATTCCTGCAGAAAAGTTTGTGGAAGCTGCAAAAGAAAACAAAGCTGATATTGTCGGCCTGTCAGCCTTGCTTACAACTACCATGCCTTCAATGAAGGAAGTAATTGAATCCATGAGAAAAGATGCAGCTACTAAAAATGTCAAGGTAATAATTGGCGGTGCTCCTTTAACCCAGGAATATGCAGACAGTATTGGTGCTGACGGTTATGCTCCCGATGCTTCATCTGCAGTAGATATTTCAGAAGAACTTCTAAAAAAAGCGTAGTTTTAAAAGTTAAACCCATTTAATAGGGATATTAAATTAGAAGTGCTTAATTGGCTTAGGCACTTCTAATTTTTTTAAGGAAATTAAACATTCAAACATTTCAAACTGTTCAATTTACTGTGTATGAATTACCCGTTATTAAAATGTTTATTAATTTTTAAGCTTAGCGAAATAAATTAAATAAAGCTGTTATTTAAGAGCTTTAAACAGGTTAGCCATTTCAATTGCAGTAAGGGCTGCCTGCCATCCTTTATTGCCCTGTCTTGCCCCGGCTCTTTCAATTGCCTGTTCAAGAGTATCGGGAGTTATGACACCAAAAGCAACCGGCAGATTAAAATCAAGATTAACTTTTGCTGCTCCTTTTATTGCTTCAATTGCTATGTATTCATTATGACTTGTTTCGCCTTTTAAAACAGCGCCAAGACAAATGACAGCATCATATTTTTTGGATTCTGCCATAACTTTTAATGCTGCAGGAATTTCAAAAACTCCCGGAACCCAGGCAACAGATATATCTTTATCCTCACAGCCATGTCTGATTAAACAGTCAAGTGCGCCATCAAGAAGCTTTGTTGTGATAAAATCATTGTATCTTGATATTACAATTCCAACTTTAAGTCCCGCTCCTGAAAGTTTTCCTTCATACTTTTGCATATATTCCTCCTTTTAGCCCAATATTATAAAGTTTTTAATTTAAAAATTTAAAGCAAATGTTCCAGTTTTGTTTTTTTTGTATTCAGGTATCTTTCATTACTTTTATTTGGCGCAATTTTTATCGGAACTCTTTTTGTAATATTTAATCCATATCCTTCAAGACCGATTACCTTTCTTGGATTATTAGTCATCAGATGTATTGTTGAAAGTCCGAGATCGGATAAAATCTGGGCACCTGTTCCGTAATCTCTCAAATCAGGTTCAAATCCAAGTTTAAGATTAGCTTCAACCGTATCAAATCCCTTGTCCTGCAGCTCATAAGCCTTCATCTTGTTGCACAGTCCTATTCCTCTGCCTTCCTGTGCCATATATAAAAGGACTCCGCTTCCCTTTTTATTTATCATACGGAAAGCATTATCAAGCTGCTGGCCGCAGTCGCATCTTTTTGAGCCGAAAGTATCGCCTGTGAGGCATTGGGAGTGAACTCTTACCAGAACATTTTTCTTACCCCTTATATCGCCTTTTATAAATGCAACATGAGTTTCATTATCCAATATTGATTTGTAAGTTAATGCTTTGAAATCCCCCCATTTGGTAGGCAGGCTGATTTCAGCAACCTTTTCAATAAGCTTTTCAGTTCTTTTTCTGTATCTTATTATTTCCTCAATGGTTATTATCTTTAAATCAAATTTTTTAGCCAGCTTTTTAAGATCGCTTAATCTGGCAACTTCACCATCTCCCCTTAATATCTCACACATGATTCCGCAAGGTTCCATTTTGGCAATTTTCAGTAAATCAACTGCTGCCTCAGTATGGCCCGCTCTTATCAGGATTCCGCCAAGCCTGGCACTTATTGGAAAAACATGACCCGGCATTGTAAAATCAGAAGGTTTTGCATCAGGATTAATAAATGATTTTATAGTGTTAAGCTTCTCACTGGCAGATATTCCTGAGCCTTTGTTTGATGCCGCATTTATTGATACTGCAAAAGCAGCTTCATCAGGAGTTTTCCAGGTAGTTTTATCTGCCATTAAAGGAATTTTCAGCTTTTCAAGCTTTTTCTGCTCACAAGGAAGATAAAGCAAACCCTTTCCATAATTAATAAGAAAATTTATAGTACGGATATCTGCTTTTTCTGCAGCGCCAAATAAAACTCCTTCTGTTTCATCGCCCCTGTCATCCACTATTATTGATATTTTTCCGTCTTTAATATCATTAACTATTTCATCAACATTTGAAAAACTGTTATTTGCTTTTGGATTCTTTAGTGTATTTTTTAAAATGTTTTTATCACTTTCTTTTAATCTTTTATTTTTTAAATCCATATTTCTTTAATTTTTCCTCCAGATCAAAATTTTTATCATTTTTATTTTTTATTTCATCAGCCACGTCCCACATTTTTGAGATATTTAAGAAATAAGAAGGATCTGCGGCAGTACTGCCTGAAATCGGATTGCTGTATTTTGCCATGTTCAGTATATATCTTGCCATCAAATCAACTTCGATGTTAACTTTTTCTCCTGTTTTTTTATATTTAAAGTTTGTATTTTCAAATGTAAAGGGAATTATGGCAAATTCCATTATTTCATTTACACAATCAGCAATAGTAAGGCTTACGCCATCTACAGATATTGAGCCTTTTGGAGCAGCAAACGGCAGGATGTTTTTTGGAATTCTTATATCAATCTTATGAAAATCTCCCTTTTTTGATATTTTTGTTATCATGCCGGTATTATCTATATGCCCGCTTACAATATGACCTCCAAGTTTATCGCTTAACTTAACCGCATCTTCCAGATTAAGATAACTTCCTGCTCTTAAAAGTCCGAAAGTTGTTGCCTTTAAAGTTGCAAACGAAATATCAGCCTTAAAACTATTTCCTGCCTGGAAATCCTTTACTGTAAGGCAGCAGCCGTTTACTGCAATGGAATCACCAGGTTTCATATCCTTTGTTAATAGAGAGCTTGAAACCTCAATTTCAAGACCAGTATTTATTCTTATTATTTTATTTAATTTACCGACTTCCTTTATTATTCCTGTAAACATATTCTTTTAATTTTTATTTAATATTTTTTTATGCGGTATGGAAAATATATCCTGTATGCCTTAATTTTCAGGGTAGGCTTCCATAAGTAAATCTTCTCCAATTCTTTTTATTTTTTCAAATCTTAATTTTATTGCATCTTTCATATTTTCAACATATAAATTGGAAAATGCTTCAAATTTACTTCCCCCTATTATTTTTGGAGCTAAAAATATCATAAATTTGTCAATAAGCTTTTCCTGTAAAAATGATGCTGCAAGTGCCGGACCTGTTTCAAGTAAAACAGAAGTAATTTCATATTTATCATATAAGCACTTCAAAACTTCATTTAAGTCAAGGCAATCATATTGTTTATTTTTAAAAATAATATCGGCATCATGATTGCTGCATATCGGATTGTTGTCATTATTTAAATTTGCTGACAAATTTTTTTTAACTGGAGTACTTCCACAGATTTTAACAGCAATAATATCAATACCCTTTAAGCTTAATTCTTTAATTTTATTGCTGTTTAAACTGCTTTTTTGTGTTTTTTGAGAAATAAAAATAACTGTCTTTATGTATTTTGCCGTTTTCACTATGTTTGCATCTATGCCAATTTTAAGATTACTATCAAGAATAATCCTGAAAAATCTTGAATATTCATACTTTGTTTTAATGTTTTTATTACTTAAATCTTCAATGAAAATATTTTTTGTGATAATGCTTTTTTTAAATTCATGTTGCTTGTTTAAGCTGACTTCTTCTGAAACATCTTTTCTGGGATATAAAAAAGGATCATCTCTCATTATTGTTCCTATTCCTGTTAAAACACATCCGTATTCAAACCTTAATTTCTGAACAGCGTTTCTGGACTTAATTCCTGTCATCCATTTTGAATCACCGCTTGCAGCAGCAAGTTTTCCATCAATGGATGATGCAATCTTTGCACAGATAAACGGTCTTTTAAGCCTGATATGTGTAAAAAATATTTCATTTTGAATTTCAGCTTTTTCCTTAAGAAGACCTGTTTTAACTATGATTCCTACTTTTTTAAGTATCCTGGCGCCTCTTCCGTTTATTTTTGGATTTGGATCAAGACTGCTTATAATAACTTCGGAAAATTTATTTTTTATTATTTCATTAACACAGGGCGGTGTTTTTCCATAAAAGGTGCATGGTTCAAGAGTTACATACATTTTTGCACCTTCAAGAACTGTTTTTGCACTGTTGATTGCATTAATTTCAGCATGAGAAGTTCCTGCAAGCTTATGATAACCCATTGATATTATATTCCCATCCTTTACAATTACTGCACCCACCATTGGGTTGGGGCTTGTTGTTCCTCTGCCTTTTTCAGCCTGCCTGAAGGCAATTTCCATAAATTTCTTATCCTGTTCTGTAAAAATATCTTTTTTTGCATTCATTGTATTCAAAAGCTGTTTAATATATTTTTGTTTATCTGATATTTCATAAATCTCTAGCTAACAGATTCTTTTAAAAGTAAAATATCATTTTTTTACTGCAAGCTTATTTTCAATTAAAGTTATTAAACCCGTAAAAAAACAAAAACCATGGAGAAAATCCATGGCTGCATGAAAATATGAATAATATTAAAATCAAGCCTTGAAATTTTCTCCCTTCCAGACTTTAACTGTCGGCCTTAGAATTTAACTAAGTCTGCTTAACGCTTGCGGGCTTTACCGCCGGTAGGGAATTTCACCCATCCCTGAAAATTCAATAATTATTATATCCGTCATAAAATAAAAAATCAAAACAAAATCTATTATAACTGCAGATCAAATCTGAAGAATTTCTTAAAGTTCTATTTCTTCTTTTTCTACTTCAACTTTTTTAAAATGATAAAAATGAGCCTTATAGAAAATGATCAAAACTATCCAGCCAATAAGAGAAAATAATAAGTTCAATATTAGAAAGATAATCTCAAGCAAACCAAATAAAATTACAGAGGGAAATATTAAAAATAAATCTCTGATTTTTTTAGGAATATCATTTATCTTATTGTTTACAAACTTGGTATAAACCTCTCCCATTTTATCTTTTCCATCAATCTCAATACCCCAGTTTCTGGAAAGATTTTGTCTGTATTGATTCATAAGATAAGGGTCTGCGCTAGGAGTTAATTTTTTAAGTTCTTCAAAAAATAATTTTCTGAATTCCTCATCATTCATATAGTCATTAAAGTTTACTCTTTCCAAATTATAAATCCCTTTTTCTTTAAAGTAATTTATAATTCCTTCGGGTGGTTCTTCCAGATTAATAAGTGGCTGAATCTCCTTTTCTTCTTTCTCTTTTATAAATGGAAGGCCAATTATTGATGAGAGGACAATAAACTCGTCTACGTTCATATTTAAATCGTAAATGGGGATTGGAACATATCTGCTTAATATATCTCCTAATGGTTTGGCTAACCTTTCAATTTGGTTCTCTTTTATTTCGATATTTCCTTCATCGTTTAGAAGGGGAAAATTAAAATAGAAAAGAACCGCAAAAAGAATTGCAAAAATAATAAGTAATGCCGGTCCGGATTTTAATAAAGATTTACCAGTATGAAATTTGACACTATTTTTTCTATCATATATAAGAGCTTTATTGGTTTGGTTGAAAAAAATGAAAAGTAGAAGTGCCAGGATACAATAAGAAACTATTGCAGGAATGCTTACCCATTTTCCATTTTTATGTAAGAAAAATAAAAGGTAGCTAAATGCTATAAAAAATGAGGAGAGAAGTACTATTTTTCTACTATCTATTAGGGTAAGATATAACATTATAAAGATAAAAAAGAATCCAAAGCAGATAAAAGCGTATATAAGACTGGTAATAATTTTACCGTCCTGCCATAGAAAAAATCTTTTCAGCAGATACCAGAATAAAATACCCAGCAGGAAACAAAACAGTGAATAGCAGAAAGCTTTAATAATTTTTATATTGCTTTTCATAAAATTAAATTTAAAGTTAATTTTATAAAAATATAAAGCAATAGCTTGTAATTTATTTTTTATATTATTCCTTTTTCAATATGAATACAATAAAACTTAAAAAAATGATTTTAAAAATTTTTATTAAAAAAAAATTGAGAGCTGTTTTAGCTTTAGGTTTATTAACAGTTTTAAGTCTATTTAGTCCCGGTATGGTTTCCTGTTCATTTACTGACAAATATGCTGTAAGCATAGAATCTTATGACAGCCTGCAGGATGAGTATGAAAAAAGTATTCAGGATTTCAAGAATCAGAAGGATATTCTGGAGTCTTATATTCAGGAAAACGAGCAGTTAAAAGCACAGATAGCTGATAAAGATAAAATAATTAATGACAAAAATAACGAAATAGATGCATTAAAAGAAGAGATTGCCTCCAAAAGCATTAAAAATCTTGAAGATCAGATAAAAAAATTGTCAACTGAACCTGAAAAATTAAGAAAACTTCTTAACAATATGAATAAGCTTCTGAAATACGTCTATATTGGATCTTCCGCTCCGGATGAGCTTGCATATACATTTACTGCATTCAGCATAGAATATAAGGGAAAATATTTTATTATTACGGCGGGTCACTGTATAAATGATAATTATGGGAAGGAGGGCACATTCAAGTTTAAGGCTAATTTCAGCGATGAATGGATTTATCCGGAACTTCTTGGCTATGATGCAGAATTCTGGGATCTGGAAGATTATGCAGTATTTTACAGTGATAAAGTAACTGGCGGATTGCCTGCAGGGGAACTTCAAACACAGGAAAATTATTTACTGGGAAGCATTGATAAGGGATTAAGCGTATTCAGAAACTTAGGTGCAGCATCCATAAAAGGTGAAAGCGGCAGCCCTGTAATAAATGAAGAAATGGAAGCAATCGGAATTTATGTTGTTTACGGATATGTTTATACACCTATCCAACTGGCACTGGATGTCATAGATGATATGGTAATGAATTAGCACAGCCAGGAATTAATATTTCTTTTTAAATATTTTTCTTAATTCCAGCAAGCTGACGATAATTATTACGAACAAGGCAATGAATATTAACTGCATAAAATTAATGGGAGAAAGGTTAAGCCTGCCATTTAAAACCGGAAGGTAAATTCCTAAAATAAGAAAGGCAACTGCCGCAATAGCCCAAAAATTAATGATTTTATTTTTAAACATGCCTGATGAAAAAATTATTTCCTTATCTGAACGGGAAACATAAGCTAATATGATGTGCCCGAATATCCATGCGGTAAAAGCAAATGTTTGAGACACGGCAATGCTGTAATTTTGAAAACGGCTGTAAAAATATACAGAAGATACTGCTGCAAACAGGAAAAACCCCTTAAGCAGGATATCTCCGATAACTTTATTGTTTAATATGTTTTCTTTGGGATTGCGGGGAGGACGCAAATAAATGTTTTTTTCCGCCGGTTCAGCAACAAAGCCGGCTGAAGCAGCAAGATCCATAAATAATTCAAGGATTATGATCTGAATCGGAGCGAGCGGAAGCGGAACACCTAAGGCAACAGGCAGCAGGAATATCAGTATTAAAGCAAATTTGACAGAAAGGTAATATTTTATTCCTTTTTGTAAATTATCAAAAAACTTTCTTCCCTCAAAAATACCCCGGGCTATAGTGTTGAAATTATCATCAGCAAGAACAACTTCCGCAGAATCTTTGGCAACATCAGTTCCCTTAATACCCATAGCTATACCTATATCAGCACCTTTTAAAGCTATTGCATCATTAATCCCATCACCTGTTACTGCGATAACCTCTCCATTTTTCTGCAGGGCTTTAACAATACGGTACTTATGATGAGGGTTGGCTCTTGCAAAAACTGAAACAAGTTTTACTTTTTGCTGCAGTTCTTCATCTGTCAGATTATCCAAATCTGATCCAGTCAGAACTTCACCATTTAAACTTGAAATACCTACTTCATTTGCAATATAATGTGCAGTTGCCGGGTGATCGCCTGTTACCATGATTGTCCTTATACCTGCCTTAGCTGCCACAGCAACAGTATTTTTAACACCCGATGCCGGCGGATCTTCAAAGCTGATAAGTCCAACAAACTTCATTTCTTTTTCAAGTTCCTTAAAATCAAGATATGTCTGTTTAAGGTTTAATTTTCTGTACGCTACTGAAATTACTCTTCTGCCCTTTGATGTTTCTTTTGCCAATTCATTTTTAACATCCTCAGTTATGTCCTTACCCATACACATTGTAAAAATTTCTTCAGGAGCTCCGCTTGTAAATAATTCATATTCATCTCCTGTTTTTATTACAACTGATTTTGATTTCTGACCATTACCGGGATTTCTTTGACGCACTGCTTCCTGCACCATATTTGTAATTTTCAACTTCCCAGCTCTTTTTTTGATCTCATTTTCCATTGGCGATTCTGAATATTTCGAAATGGTATTGACTGCGTTTTTTATAATTTCCTCTTCATTATCAGGATACATTGAAACAATCTTCATTTGACTTTCCGTAATTGTACCTGTTTTATCAGAAACAATTACTGTAGCATTTCCCAGTGTTTCTGCAGCTTTAATTTTTTTAACAAGAAAATTATTTTTGGAAAGAGTGTAGGCACCCAAACCTAAAACCATGGTGATAATAATCGGAAGTTCTTCAGGTATCGTGGCAAATGAAAGGGAAAGTCCTGTTAAAATCATGGTTTTTAAATCCTGCCCCCGCAATATTCCTAAAACCGGAATAAGAACAGAGAAAAATACTGCAAGATAAACCAGTTTTAAAGCGAGAGATTTCATAGCCATCTGCAAAGCAGTCTTCGGAGGTTTTACTTCTTTGAGTTGAGCCGCTATAATGCCAAGTTTTGTATTTTTACCTGTAATTTGTACCATTGCCTGTCCTTCACCGGAAACAACAAATGTTCCGGCGAAGATTTCATCATTTTCATTTTTTTCCACAGGGAATGATTCACCGGTAAGCATTGATTCTTCAACCTGTAAATTTAATGATTTTTGCACTTTTGCATCAGCAGCAATTTTTGTGCCGGCAGTCAGAATCAAAATATCTCCCGGTACTACGTTTTCCGGATCAATTTCTGTAATGTTTTCATCTCTTAAAACTTTTGTTTTAGGCATTGCAATTTTTTCCAGAGAAGCAATTGCCTTCTTTGCCCTGAACTCATTATAAACTTCTGCCATGATCAGCAGGAAAATAACTATAAAAATAGTAACCGCATCTTCAATTTTGCCCCAGATGCTGTACACAATTCCTACTATCAGCAAAAGAATTATCATAGGCTCTGTAACTTCATGCCTGGCTATGGCAAAAAAGCTTATTTTTGATGATTTAAAAATCAGGTTGGGACCAAATTCCCGAAATTTTTTTTGGGCTTCTGCTGTAGACAAACTTCCGGTACTTTCTTTATCCATACCTTATTAGTCTTTTAGTTATTTTATATTTATTTTATATATTTATTTTTAAATAGCATGTTATAAAAAAATTAATTTCATAAATTATTTTTTCAATCTTAATTCAATGGAATCTTCTGGTTTTATCTTCCTGATCTTATCTATTCCATTTTCTCCGGTGATTTTTCCAATCACAGTTACCGAACTCGCTGCTCTTGGCTTTTTACCGTCCCCAATGGGGGTTGGTCCAAAAAATATGCAGAAAGCATTTCCTGGAGGCCAGAAGGCAATATTTCCTATTTCCATCAGCTCTTTGCCGTTTTCAATATCTGCTGTCATCGGAATCTCAAAATATACTTCATTTCCCCACAAATTAATTTTTGATTTTACAGGAAGGATTTTTAAAAGTTTTTTTGCTGTTTTTGATTCATTTAATGTTGCTTCAATAACATTTTCATTAAATATTATTTCTATGATTTTACTCAATTTATTCCTTTCTGCTTTTTTAAAATATTTCAAAATTTTTAATATATTTTTAAGTTCTTGTTAATTCGCTTTATTTCCTGATTTTAAATATAAATATCTTTAAATATTTTATTGGTTTTTAAATTTAAATAAAGTTATTTTGTAAAAAAATTATTTTTAATTAAAATATTTGAATTGCTTTAAAAAATTTTGTATATTACATATAAATTAAGCCTTAAGCTTGTTTGGGCTTTTTATTAAAAAAACGAAAGGAATTAAATGGAAGTAAGAATTGATGAGGATCTCTGCACAGGTTGCGGGCTTTGTGAAGAAACCTGTCCTGATATTTTTAAGATGAACGAAGACAAGGATATTGCAGAGTTAATCAAAAGCGACTACGACGAATATGATGAGGAATGTATCCAGGAAGCCGCAGAAAGCTGCCCATCCGAAGCTATTACGGCAGACTAAATTTCTACTTCATTTTAAAGATAGATTTCTATTTTTTAAGACAACAGCCATGCAGAAATACTTGCGGGCTGTTGTCTTTTAATATCTGAACTAAATTTATTAATGAGTGAAATTATCTATAAAAATTTTTTACAAAAATCTCAGGTTTTTAACTATTTAACATTTTCCTTATCAAAATCTGTAATTTTTAACTGTAAATATTTTATTTTGCCTTTTTAAATGAAAACAGCCAGTCCCAGATGATCATTATTATTCCGCCAAAACCAAACAGTATCGCAGCAAAATTTACAATCCAACCGATAAATGGAATTGCGCAAATAACTGAAATGATGGCTAATCCTACAAGATAGGTAAGTACTTTCCATCCATATTTATCCAGATTCATGCCGCTTCTGGAAAAAATAAGGTTTCCAATAAAGAATGAAAGAAAGATGCTGCTGAAATAAACAAGCACTATATACAGGATTAATATCAGTGTGTTAATTATGAATAAGGAAAATCCGACAGCACTTCCTATTACGGTAAATAAAAGAATAACTCCGATAATGCCTAAAATGAGCACAGCAATGGGAATGCCAAAAAGTCCTATTGCTCCTGCACCTGTGCAAATTCCAAAGCTGGATTTCATTCTCCCATTAAATTTCTTGAATACTTTCGGAATGGCAAGAATTAAAAGGATTCCTAAAATAAACATATTTACAAAATTAAATATCTTACTTCCAATCCAGGTGGTGGCAAAAATACCAAAAATTCCTCCTCCTCTTGCTTTCTGTGATATTTTGGGACTGACCTTTTGAGGAACTACTTTTGTCCAGTTGGTTTTACCGCTGATTTTGGAACCTTCGGCAATTTTAGCCTGGTTTTCAGAAGTATAATTAAGGTTTCCATTAATTACTGCGCTGCTTAGAATTGTTATGTCTGCTGCATTTATGTTGACATCCTTTTCTGATTTTCCTGCAAAATCTACCTGACCTCCGTTAATTTCAACTTTGCCCTTAACCTCGCCTTCGACAATAATTTTTCCTCCTGTAACAATCAAATCACCATTAATTACCGTATTTTTTGTAATATTAATCTGACCACCGGCAATTACAGCATCCCCTGTTACCTTATTGTTTATGGTAATCATTCCACCGGCAATTCTTATATCGTCATTTACATTGCCGTTCACTGTTATCTGACCGCCTGCAGCAGTAAGGTCAGCTGCAACATTACCGTTTACTATTATCTGACCGCCTGCCGTAATGAGATCACCGTTAATATTACCTGTTAAGGTAATATTATTTCCAAAGGAATAAACATCATCATTTACAGTCTCAGTAATATTAAGATTTTCACCGCTTTTTGCAGTGAAGGCAAAGACAGGTGATGCAAAACAGAACATGGAAATTAAAATTACTGCGATAAATATAAATGTTTTTTTCATTTTAACCCCTCCAGTCATGTTAATATTATTATTTATTCCATAGTAAAAATATTGTATTTATAGTTAAAAATTGTTTATGAGCAACTATAATACTGTAATTATTTTTTCTTTGTAAAAAACAAGTCTTCAATTTTTTTGCCTAAAGTCCAGTATTCATCATTTAAATAGGCAAGAATTTCAAGCTTTGCAAAGTCCGGATTTCCTTTTTCATCAATATAATTTTCATCAACATAAGTTTTTACTATTTTGCCTATCAGCATATCGTGCGATTCGAAAGATATTACATCCTCAAGTGTACATTCCATATTAATAGGACATTCCTTTATAAGCGGCACATTTATGGATTTTGCCTCAAAAGGGGTAAATTTTGTAAGCTCAAATTTGTTGACTTTATTTCCATGAGTAGTTCCGCACAGGTCTATTTCTTTTAGATATTTTGAAGAAGGTATGCATATTCCGAATTCCCGAGTAAGCTTGATAATCTTTCCGGAATACCTCCCTTTTGCGATATTTATATTTATCAGATGAGGGGCATGATCACAGATACCTGCCCATGATATAGCAATTATATTATCCTTTTTTATATTATTTTCCTGAAGTCTTGTAGTTACCAGTATAACAGGGAGTGGTGCCAAATAATTTTTTACATTTTTTAGCTCAATCATTTTTCCTCCTGCTTATAAAAAGATAATAATTATTTTAAAAGTCTTCTAAATTATAACTTTAAATTGGATTACAATAAAAGGTTTTTTGATTTTGATTTAAAAAATGATTTTTAAGTCGGGTAAGTATTTTTAATAGTTGTGAATATGATTTCGGTGATTCCTTTTAAATATTGAAATTTGCCTAATCCTATTATATAATAAATTATGTTTCGTATTAGTACTATTATTAGTATTTTTAAGAAATAAAATTAAAGATGCGTTATTTACAATTGAGAGAAAATTTAAAAAATTTCACTTTATTTACTCTAAATGATATTAAAAAAATAGATCCTGATTTTGGCCGCTCAAGACTTAATGAATGGCAAGAAAAAGGTTATATAAAGAAAATTATAAAGAACCATTATATTTTTTCTGATTTAGAAATTAATGACGTAGTATTATTTGAGATAGCAAACAGAATTTATGCGCCATCATATGTTTCTCTTGAAATGGCACTTTCATATTATAACCTTATCCCTGAAAGTGTTTATATTGTTACCTCAGTTTCAACAAGGCGAACTTATAGTTTTAGTACAGATATAGGAACATTCAGTTATAGAAATATAAGGGCAAATGCTTTTTTTGGATATAATATCATAAAAAATAAGGACAAATATTATAAAATTGCATGTCCTGAAAAAGCAGTCCTTGATTTTCTTTATTACAGATCTGATTTTGATAATGACATCGATATAGAATCAATAAGAATTAATGCTGAAGAGTTTAAGGAAGTCATAAATAAGAAAAAATTTGAAGAATATTTAAAGATTATTAATAACAGGGAATTATCAAAAAGATCAAAAATATTATGGGAGCATGTGAATAATGCTTGAACTTGAACAAATTGAATCATTTTATCCTGAAAACTTAAGATCTTTTAAAAAAAATATATTAAGAGAATATTTCCAATATAAGATTCTTGACATTATATTCAATTCGACTTTTTCCTCTAAGCTTGTGTTTATGGGTGGCACGGCACTAAGATTAATATATGGCAATAAGAGATTTTCAGAAGATCTGGATTTTGATAATCTTGGAATTGATTTTAGTGATTTTGAAGAGCTTTCCAGAATTATTAAGAAAAGGATTTCACTTGAAGGATATAAGGTAGAAGCATCTGTTAAAAAAAAGAATGCTTTTATTATGTATTTGAAAATTAGAGACCTTTTATATAATTATGGTCTGAGTTCTCATCCGGAATATAAAATAATAATAGAAATAGATGCAGAAAGCCAGAAAGTTAATTACATCGCCGACAGAAAGATAATTAATAAATTTGATGTATTTACTTTGATAAATGTTGTGCCTAAGGAAATATTGCTGTCCCAAAAGATTTTTTCAGTTTTAAACAGAAATAGAACTCTTGGCAGGGATTTATACGATATAATTTTTTTACTTGGTATGGCTAAGCCAGATCAGGGTTATCTGATTAGTAAAATCGGAACAGGTGATATCGGTAAAATAAAAGATTTATTAATTTCAAAGATTGGTGATTTAAGTTTAACTCAGGTCGCACAAGATGTTGAACCTTTTCTGTTTGATCCGTCAGATATTAAAAAGATAGAACTATCCACTGATTATATAAAAAGCTTATAGAATATTTTTGTTTTAATTTTCATTAATTTTTTAAAGTTAAAAATGTTATAATATATCTTATTAAAATATATTCGTACTTTTAATATATTAAATAATGAAAATAAATGCTTAAGTGAGGTTAAATGACAGATATTAATAAACTTAAAAGAGCTCCTTATATGTCAAAAAGAATGTATATCTTAAGAGATGGCTGTGAAACTTTGGGACTTAGCCTTGAATATCTTTTTGGATTGTTTAATTATTATAATTTTAAAAACAAGGGAAGATGGTTCTGGCAGAAAGCAACTTTTACAGGTACTATCAAGGATTCATATGAAAACTTCAATAAAACAGTGGATAAATTTATAAGTGGATTTAAAAATGAGAATGAAGATTCTTATGCCCAAAATATAAAATCTTTAGGTGCCCTGCTTGATGATCTGATGAAAAAAATAGAGGTAAATCTTAATGTAGACAGGGAGTGCGATGTATCATTTGTTGAAGGCTATATGGATAATAATTTAAAAACTTTAATACGTGATGGTTTAAAAGGATTATAGAATTTGCATTAAGTAAGATTTATTTAACAGGTTATTTATTGAGTTGTTGAAGTTTCACCGGATGTTGTTGTGGTTGTTGTGGAAGTGTCAGATTTTGTAGTAGATGTTGCTGCTTTTTTAGTACTTTCAGTGGCCGCAGTTTCCATTATAAAAACTTGAGAATATCTTTTATTTTCCTCAAAATTAAAATTTCCGTAATAAACAGGTGAAATTGTTTCCGCAAACTCTCCTGCAATTTCAAAGTTGCCTGCAGACAAAGTTATATCAAGCCTGCTTCCTGCTTTTAATTTAAACAAGCTGCCTGCAGTTGAATTAAAGTACAAAATAAGCTCTTTTTCAGTCCTGTTATATACTGTCAGAACAAAATTCCCCTGATTTTTTATATTTGAAACTAATTTTATTTCAGGCAGGACCTCATAGCTGCTTTTAGAAAGAATTTTAACTTTACAGGTTGCATAATAAGGATTTATGTTTTCTGAAAGTTCAGGATAAGCAGAAAACATGTAAGTAAAAATTTGCAGAGCACCTGCATAATTTCCCTCTTTGCAGATACCTGCTGCATATTCAAGTAAAGTTTCCTCTGGTATTTTTGAAAAAACTTGAGAATTATACATATCAATTTGAATTTCAGGATTATTTTTTAAGGCAAGTTCTGCAGCAGAAAGATATTCATCAAGAGCTTCGCTGTATTTTGAATTATCAATAAGATTTAATACTTCCTCCATATAACTGCCAAAAATTAAATCACCGCCTTCCTTTACCTGGGTGCTTTCAGGATAATCCTTCAGCAGTTGTTTTAAAATTTCAATACCCTGACTGAAATTTCCTGCTTTTTTATAGCTGTCCGCTGCCTTATATAAATATTCTGGAATTTTATAGTTTGAAATAAAAGCTTCATCGCTGTCAGGAAAATTTGCAAGTATGTCCTTTAAAATATTAATTGTCATAATATAATTGAGAGCAGCAGCATTATAATCCTGTCTGCCATAAGCCTTTTCTGCAAGCTTTGAATAAGAATTTGAAAATATTTTTTTTACTTCAAGGCTTTCAGTATCTATGATCTTTTTTTCAATGCAAAGATTTAAATATTTTATTGTATTTTCAAAATCACCTGCATTATTGTAATCAGATACTACATTTTTCAATGCCTCATTATAATACCTGCTTGTGGAATAATTTTTTATTATTTCCTCATAATTTTTTATTGCACTTTTATAGTCTCCCTTGTCTGAAGCTTCCTGTGCATTTTTATTAAGAGCAAAAGGTCCGAAAAGATTTGACAGCACCAATCCTGCTAAAAATATCAGAAAAAGTATGATAAAGATAAATCCGCCATCGGCTTTTCTTGCCATATTAAATATTGCAAAAATGAGGCTTAACACTATTATTACTATGCTTGCGATAGGAAGTATATCCCAGAATTTGCCTTTATTAACGAAATACAGAACTGCCAGCGCTGCAATAACCAGAATAAAGATTAAAATTAAGAGGATGGATCCTGCCCCAAGTTTGTTTCGCCTTCTGTATTCATACATTTATATGAAAATACCTTCTTTTATTTTTTATAAATTATTATGTTTTATTTTATATTAAAATAAGAAATGAAACAAAAAAATAATTAATAATATATAAAATTAAGAATTTTCTTTAAAAATTTCTTTTTTATTTATTTCCATAACCATAGTATCCCAGTAAACATTTTCAAACAAATGATCCTTAATTAATATCTCCTTAACGGTAAACCCGCATTTTTTATATGCTTTGATTGCTCTGTTATTATATTCATATACAAACAGTTTTATCTTTTGCAGATTTAATTTATCAAAAGCAAGTTCAATAATGGCTTTTATAGTTTCAGTTCCATAATTTTTGTTCCAGTAACCTTTATCACCGATTACAATGCCAAATTCACAGGTTTTATTTTCCCAGTCAACCTTATGAAGTCCGCAGTTTCCTATATATTTTTTTAATTTTCTGTCTTCAATAGCAAAGACAAAATCAATTAATGACTTGTTCATTTCTTTTAACCAGTCAAGCTCTTTTTCAAGAGTGAGATCCTTAAAATCACTGGCTAAAAATTTATGAATTTCAGAGTCCTTTAACCAGTTTATTGTCCGCATTAGATCATTTTTTAAAAGCGGCCGTATTAATATATTCTTTTTGAAGATTTTAAGTTTTTTAACAGCTTTGTAATCAATATAATCTGCAGGATTCATATGTACAAAAATTTTAATTTAATCTTTATATAAAATAGCACTATCATTTTTGTAAATTAAATTTTAATTTTTAAATGATTTTCAGTCAAAAAAAATTAGAAATTGTTTTAATGATACTTGCGCATAATTTTTTTTAAAAATGCATAATAAAACTATATAAAATCAAAAGTTGCAGATAAAATAAGAAAAGATTTGTTTCAACTTATGATTTTTTAACAATATGGAGACTGAAAATGATCTTATAATTGAGCATTTTAAGGATATTAATCTGGATAAAATACTTGCACTGGGAGGAGAGACAAAGATTAAATGGGTTTATCAATAGGAATAGCGGGGCTTCCCAACGTTGGAAAGTCAACATTATTTAATGCACTTTTAAAAAAACAGATTGCAGATGCTTCAAATTATCCTTTTTGTACCATTTCACCCAATAAGGGAATAGTTGCAGTCCCTGACGAAAGGTTGGAAGTGCTTGCAAAAATTTCCGCTTCGGAAAAGATTGTGCCTGCAGTTGTAGAATTTGTCGATATTGCAGGACTTGTTGAAGGAGCTTCAAAAGGGGAAGGCCTTGGAAATCAGTTTCTTGCAAATATAAGGGAAGTTAATGCGATATGTCATGTTGTGCGGTTCTTTGAAGATGACAGTATAGCACACATAAATCCTGAAATTAAGCCGGTATCAGACGTGGAACTTATAAATACGGAACTGATTTTGGCAGACTTGCAGACTCTGGAGAAAAAAAGTGTACCAAAAGGAAAACCTTTGAAGGAGGATTTAATATTATGGGAAGCTGTTCAGATTTTAAAAAAAGAATTATATAAGGGTAAACTGGCAATTAATGTAGTCCTAAGTGAGGAACAAAGAAAAGCCGCAGGGGAGCTTTGTCTTCTTACAATGAAACCGATTATTTATGTGGCAAATATAAGTGAACAGCAGATTTCCGGTATTGAAAACAAGCTTGAGGATTTCCCCTTTAATCCAGTTGTTCCGATTTGCGCTAAACTGGAAGCAGAGCTTGCAGTATTGGATGATGAGGAGCAGAAGGAATATCTTAAGCAGTCCGGACTGGCAGAACCCGGCTTAAACAGGCTTATAAAGCTGGCTTATAAGACACTCGGGCTGATATCATTTTTAACGACTGGCCGCAAGGAAACAAGGGCATGGACAATTACTGGGGGGGTAAGTGCAAGGGAAGCAGCAGCAGTTATACATACCGATTTTTCCAGAAATTTTATAAAAGCTGCAACAATAGATTATGATGAATTTGTACGGCTTGGAGGCTGGTCTGAAGCAAAAAATACAGGCAAGATAAGATTTGAAGGCGCTGATTATATTGTTAAAGAAGGAGATATCATAGAATTCAAGATAGGTTGTTAAAAACATTAAAATATAAGCTTTAATAAAAAAATTAATAAAAAATTTATAAAAATTGTAGTATAAATTTATAAAAATAAGGTATAATAATTTATTACAGGAGTAGAGAGATAATGCAGGCGTCCAATTCAGAAATCCTCTCTCCTTTTTTATTTTTCACTTATAATCCGCATACATATTAATAACAGAAATTTTTAGATATAATTATTTTTAAATAAAATGCGGGTTAATAAAAGAAAAAGAGGGGAGAAATTTTAAATGAAAAGATGGGAATGCACCGTATGCGGATATATTTATGATCCGAAGACCGGAGATCCTGATAATGGCATAGTGCCGCTTAAAAAATTTGAAGATCTTAATGAAGATTGGATTTGTCCTGAATGCGGGGCAGAAAAATGCCAGTTTGAAGAAATGTAATTAATTTTATTAAATTATTAAAATATTTAAATTTTATTTAACTAATTTTATATAAATGGTTTATAATATTTTTAATTAAAAAAAGATATATATATTAAAATTATTTATAATTATCTATACAGATTTTAATTAAAGAAAGCATTATATAAAAGAAAGTTAATATCTAATTGTCAAAGGAGGAATAAATGAGCTTGGGGGGCAATATTTTTTCAAGCATGGGTTCAGGTAGTCCGGATACGGATTATAGTACGGATCAGGGGAAAACTCTTTTAACTATTAAGGGAGATTCCGCAAAGATTGAAGGAAAACTTGTAATTTCAAAGTCAATAGAGATTGACTGCGAAATCCATGGAGAACTTGTTGTTGACGGTCAGCTCATAATTCAGCAGTCAGGCTATGTGAATGCTGATGTTAAAACCATTGATGCAACTGTAAATGGTGTTTATGAAGGAAACATGGAAGCAACTGGCAATGTTCAGATTACTCAAAGCGGCAAGGTTAACGGAAATATAAAAACTGATTCTCTTATAATTGAAAAAGGCGGCATATTCAGCGGAAATGTTACGAGAATCTCAAATGTTGATGTGGAAAAAAAAAATGAGCAAGAGCTTGAAACATTAAACGAAATTGAATATAAGGACATGGCAGGATATAAAGCAGAAAGACCTGCAGATGAATTTGAAGTAGAAGAATCAGTAAAAACCCTGCAGGAAAAAGAAGAAGATACCCTGGAACTATAAAACAAATATTTTAAGCATAAAATAAATTTAAACTTAAAATTTCTTCTGTAAAATAAGAATTTTATTATATTTTTTTAATTTTATGCATTTTTATTTATAATATTTATATTTAGTAATTTAGTGACAGGAATCAAGGGAATGGCATTAAATCCAAGAGTTAAAAATCCTCTTATTTTAAGTATTGTTTCAACAGTATTTTTATTTCCGGTACTGATACTTGTAAAATATATTTTCAGGCATTATATAATAGCTGTTCCAAACGGTATTGTATGGGCTATGATTGTTGTAGCAACAGTAATTTATTTTGTAATAATATTTCTTGTATTTTTATATTACGGCAGTTTAGGCAAGAAATAAGTTTTAGTGTTTTAAACCGAAAAGATATATTAAAAAGAATATAACATCAAATTTTAGTATGAGAACTGCAGTTTTCTCCTAAATATCAGTATAATCATCAATTTGGTAAAATTTACTTCACAATTATGATATGTAAATTAACTTGATTTTTATTGAAATTCCAGAGCAGGGCTTTTCTGAGAATTAAGGATTACAGATTTTTTATCTTCGTTTTTTATTTCAAATATTTTTTCATCTTCCGAAATTGTACTTTCTCCTTTGAAAATTCCACCCTTTTCTATAGTTAAAAGGGCATCCTTTTGTGTAAGATTTCCTGAAAATTTCCCGCTTGAAGTGATTTCAACCTCTCCCGAAGCAATCATATTGCCTGTAAAACTCCCGGCAATTGTAGCATCTTTTGTCCTTACATTTGCTTCAACTTTTCCTTCCTTACCAATTATTATTTCCTTTTCTGCAATGATTTCTCCATGAACCACACCATCTATTCTGGTGGTACCTGGAGAATAAAGGTTTCCTTCTATGACAACTCCTTCTCCGATGATGGTTAAAGTTTTGTTACCGGCGCCCGCAGAATCCAAATCTTTTTTTGAAAACATTTTTACCACCTTGCATATATTTTATTTATATGATTCTATTAAAACTTGGGGTTTACAACTCTTATACTTCCTCCAAACAATTAAAACTAAAATTATTTTAAGTAAAAATATGACAGGATAATTATCATTAAAGCAATTCAAGATTATATCATTTTTTTATTTTTAATGTTAAATATAGCAGATTTTATTTTTAATTTTTTTGAAAGAAGCTTTATCTCATATATGGTATAAAAATGTATTGTGCATCGTACCTGTTGCGTCATCTAAAAAAGTATCTGAAATCATATTAAATATTTGTGTTTTAACTGATAAAATATATCCACATTAAGCTGGATTAAAATTTAACGTCACTATATTTTTTGAATAGTTATTATTATAATAAGGACATTATTAAATTTTTATGAAAAAATTTAAACGCAAAAATAATTTTTCAATATTACTTTTTATAGCTTCTATTTTTCTGATTATTTTCATGTTTTTTAACCTGAATTCATGCAGTATCGCAGAAAGTCAGATTGCAGAAAAACCAGCTTCAGGAAATTCTGATGCACAGGGCAGTAATGATTTAAATAATGGTGCTAATGAAAATGGTGACGGCAGTCTGGCAGATAAACAAAATGAAGAGCAAAAACAAACTTTAATTTTAATTAAAAATAATATTCCCTCTTTTATTGCAGCCATACTTAAACATGAAATCAGTAATAACTTTAATAACAGTGCAGTTGTCATGGAAGACGGTATAGTTGCAGATTCAAGTGACTATGATGTAGTTGCAGAAATTGCAAGACCTGAAAGCAAATCCAAAAATTTCATCATCTTTTGTGCTGTCACCAACTTTTATAATTCATGTGATAACATTTCCATTGAAGAATTTAAAAATTACTGGGATGGGAGCTCTTCAGTTATAAAAGCTTTAAGTGAAGCTGTTCAGGGCGGAAAGCAGGTAAGCAATACCGGTTCAGACAAAAGCTCTTCCCTAACAGAAAGTTCAGCTAGTGATGCAGAAAGCAGTACCGAAGAAACCATCTTGTATATTGATGAAGAAACAGAAAAGATTGCCTCAGCAGTTTTTGGAGATCCAAAAAACAGCAATATAAAAATTACTGAAAGCACAAAAATCAAAGACAGCCTTGAAAATAATCCAAATTCCTTTGCCGTCATCCCTTTTGATGAATTAAGAAAAGAGCTTAAAGTTTTAAATATAGACGGCAGGAGTGTTTTTGATAAGGATTTTTCTTATGAAAATTATCCTTTTTCATTTTCAGTAAATTTCAGCGGTAATGATTCCGAAAAAGCAGAAAAGCTGAAGGCATTATTTGAAGATGCTTTTTATTCAAACAGAAATCCGGATAAAATAGCTGTTGTTAATATGACAGGAGTAACTGCCATGGTCAGGGGAGTTGCAAACAGGATGGATACAAAAGGAGTCCTTTATCCGGGAGAAAAGATAGCAGATATATTGAAAAATGCTGACATTACACATATAAGTAACGAAATTTCCTTCAAGGAAAACTGCAATGCTGGCCAGAACGGAACAACTTTCTGCAGCAAACCGCAGTATATTGAACTTTTAAAATCAGTTGGAGCTGATCTGATTGAGCTTACAGGAAACCATCTTAACGATTATGGCTCACAATATCTTGAAAGTACACTTAAAACTTATGAAAGTCTGGGATGGAAATATTTTGGCGGCGGTGCAAATCTTGCCAAGTCTAAAATGCCTGCTTTATATGAAATAAACGGTAATAAAATAGCATTTCTTGGATTTAATCAGTTTGGACCTTCTTATGACTGGGCAACAAGAGCAAGTGCCGGTTCTGCTCCCCCTGACAATCCTTATTATATTAATGAGATTAAAAGACTTAAAGAGCAGGGATATAATGTAATTTTTACTTTCCAGTATGAGGAATCATACAGTTACTTTCCACTGGAAAGTCAGATTACAGACTTCAGGATGATGAGAGATGCAGGTGCTGATATAATTAGCGGCAGCCAGGCTCATCAGCCAATGGGATTTGAAATGACAAGAGAAGGACTGATATGCTACGGACTGGGAAATTTATTTTTTGATCAGATGCAGTCTTCGGAAACAAGGCAGGGCATTATTGTAAAACATGTTTTTTATAATGGTAAGCATATAAGCACACAATTTATTCCAACTATTATTGATGATTACTGTCAGCCAAGATTAATGGACGAAGCAGAAAAAGCTGAATTTTATAAATTGC
Source organism: Actinomycetota bacterium (assembly GCA_023380915.1). The sequence continues at coordinate 53,601 of JAMCSM010000228.1, forward strand.
TTTATAATGCAAGTCATAAAATAAGTCTGCAATAGCATTAAAAGGTACTTGAAAAATAAAAATGGTCTGTAAATTCAAATGTTCAAATTTTCTTTACTAAATACTGTTGCAGAAAAAATATAAATCTCACAATTTTTTTCCTGCCAGCATGTTTCATATAAACCAGCTTTATTGCATGTTTCTTTTAGAAATTGCATCCTGTCCCAATTGTAATCTGTGGCAACCTGAGGAAGCAGAAGACCCTGGTAAAACCCTTTCTTTATAAAAAGTCCATGCTTACCAACTTTAATTTCATTAATGTTATTTATAAGCTTAAATGGAGAAAGAACCGATATTTCAATTTCAATATTTTTAAGGTCTCTTTCTGTCAGGGGATAAAAACGGGGGTCGTTTAATGCAGCTTCTCTTGCCATCATTTTTACAGTTTCCCATAAAGGATTTACAGCTCTGGTATTACCGATACATCCGCGCAGTTTGCCATTAATTGTTATGGTTACAAAAGCACCGCATTTTTTGTTTAAATTTACATCATTTATGGTCGGGATATTTGGCTTTGTTCCAAGAACCGCACTTTTAATTGATTCCAGTGCGATTTCAAGCAAAATCATTTTTTCCTTCTTATTTAAATTCATACTGGTTACATCATCTGATGCATCTTCAAAAGATGAGTTGTTTGCTCCTTCTGAATTTGATTTATTTTCTGATGAGAAGTCCTTATTTTTGGGATTCATAATATTACCCCCTTTTCTTTTAATGATTCGTTTTTGCTGCTTGACTTAAATTTTTATCTTCATACAATGCTGCAGCAAGATAGCCTACAACTGCTTTTCTATCACCCGTAATGTCTCCGGAGTTTAAATACTTTAAAATCACGGCTTTGTTTGCTCCAAGATTTTTTGCGGCAATCATTGCAGCAGCTACCGGTCCGCCTCCGCACATTTCAATATTTTCCTTTAAAAATTGCAATTCAAGATTTTCAATGTCAAATTTTTCAACAAGTTTTTCAGCCTCGCTGTCAAGCACAATAGCTTCAGCATATGGATGATAATGGGAAAGATCTGTGGAAGCTACAATAAGGATATTTTCACCTTTAAATATTTTACCTATGGCATTACCGATACTATGAATATTATTACTGTTTTGCGCACCGATAACTGCAGGTATGAATTCAAATTCATCAAACAAGTATTGCAGAAATGGCAACTGTACCTCGATGCTGTGTTCATTATTGTGACCAAGATCTGAAAAACGTATATTAGGACTGCTTTCTACAAGCATTTTGCTTCGCTTCTTATCAACATTAACTCTTCCAAGAGGAGTTCTGTATGCATCTCCATCAAAAACAGATACATAATCAAAATATTCTGAATGGGAAGGAGATATGATAATTATAGTGTCATATTTCTTATTGTTTATCTGCTTATATGAATATGCAGCTACCTGGCCTGAATATATATAGCCTGCATGAGGACAGATCAATGCCTTGATATTATTAATGTCAAGAAATTTTGCATTGTTAAAATAATCCTCAAGCTGCATCTTAAGAGTATAGGGATCATTCGGATAAAAAGAGCCTGCTACTATGCTGTCTCTTATTTTCTCATATTTATACATAACATTCCCCTTTGTTAAACATAAACTGCCTTCTGAAACCTGCCAGGTTTTAAGGGCACCCTGCTACCTGGAAATAAATCTTATAATAATTGTAAGTATTATAGTTAAAATAATACTAACAATTATACTGGTTGCAAGAGGAAAATAAAAAGTAAAGTTCTCCCTCTTTACAACAATGTCGCCTGGAAGTTTTCCAAAGACGGGAATCTTTGCCAGCAGAAATAAAATCCCGCCAGTGATGGCTATCCCAATTCCTATAAATATTAAAATTTTAGCAATATTTCCCAAATTCATATTAATATAATTATATTCAAAATAAGTTTTTTTTAAAATGCTGTAATTTTATAAACTTTTGATATATTAAACCAGTATATAAATAATTCCTCACTGCTTTCCGGAAGTCTCAAAGGAAAATCTTAAGGAAATCTTGACATTATGAATTTCTATTAAGATAATATTTAAGCTGTTTCAGATTGCTGGTGTAGCTCAATTGGTAGAGCAGCTGACTTGTAATCAGCAGGTTGGGGGTTCAAGTCCTCTCGCCAGCTCCATTAGCTAAAAATTAAAAAGAGTATTCTCCTTTATTTAATGGAGGGGTGCCCGAGCGGCCAAAGGGAGCAGACTGTAAATCTGCCGGTTCACGCCTACATAGGTTCAAATCCTATCCCCTCCACCATAAACTTTAAAAGTAAAAGTTGACTATAGATTATGGTTCAAATATGACGGTGCCATATTTGAACAGAGGATTTGAAAGGACGGAGTGGAGCGAAGCGGATGAACGAAGTGAAGAGCGAAGCGCAATGAGTCCGCGTCCCTGCAGCGAACGAAGTGAGACGAAAGGACAAATCCTATCCCCTCCACCATAAACTTTAAAAGTAAAAGTTGACTATAGATTATGGTTCAAATATGACGGTGCCATATTTGAACAGAGGATTTCATTTTCCGAAACTGCCCGTGTAGCTCAGCTGGTAGAGCATTTCCTCGGTAAGGAAAAGGTCATCGGTTCAATTCCGATCGCGGGCTCCATTTAATTCTTTGAGTAAAATAAATGAATTAATGAATGAAATGAATTGCCGTACATAATTGAGGAACGCTGCGATAAGAGTGCTAAATTTAAATAAATTTTTAATATTATTGCATATTTGCAAAAAATTTAAATTTTTAAAATAATATTTTTTTTAACACATTAAACATGTATAATTACATAAAATTTATGTTGAACATTTAACATTGGGCTCAAAAAAAGTTTATCTTTCTCTTATTTAAACAGAATGCAATAATTTTTTAATTTTTATTAAATTAAATAATAAAAAGAAATATTGAAAGGAGAAAAATGGGTTTTGCAGACATTGCATTATATGCAGTAGTGGCAGTTAGTATTTTAGCACTACTATATGCAGTATTTTTAGCTCGCCAGGTACTTAGAGAAAAAACAGGGACAAGCAAGGCTCAGGAAGTTGCTGAAGCAATTAAGTCAGGCGCTCAAGCTTATCTGAAAAGGCAGTTCAAGGCTGTACTTCTTTTGATAGCTATCCTATTTGCAGCAATTTTTGCTTCTGCTTATTTTGCAAGACAGCCTTTAAACATATCAATTGCCCGTGCGGTAGCATTTCTGATTGGAGCTTTATTTTCTGCAGCAGTTGGTTATCTTGGGATGAATATGGCAATTGCTGGTAATAGAAGAGTCGTTGTTGCTGCAGAAAGAAGCATAAGGGAAGCATTAAGGATTGCATACAGGGCAGGAACGATTACAGGGATGCTTACTGATGGACTCGGACTGCTTGGCGGAACTATTATATTCATAATATTTAAACTTAAATCCCCGGAGGTGCTGCTTGGGTTCGGATTTGGCGGTACTCTTCTTGCATTATTCATGAGAGTAGGCGGAGGAATCTACACAAAAGCTGCAGATGTAGGAGCTGATCTTGTAGGAAAGGTTGAAAAAGGTATTCCTGAAGATGATCCAAGAAATGCTGCAGTAATTGCTGATCTGGTTGGCGACAATGTTGGGGACTGTGCCGGTATGGCTGCAGATATTTTTGAATCTTACGAAGTTACAATTGTTTCAGCATTAATACTTGCGCTTGCACTACTGCCTTTTGACATCAAATGGCTGATATTTCCATTGCTTGTAAGGGCTATCGGAGTGGTAAGCTCCATTATTGGAACTTATGCAGTTTCGTGGTGGAAAACTAAAGATCCGTTCAAGTCAATGGATTTTTCTTATGATTTATCTTCAATCATATCCATAACTTCCTTTTTCTTCATCTCTTATTTCTATGTACATGATTTAAGAGTTTTCTGGACAACTGCTTTAGGTATAGCTCTTGCAATTGCATTTAACAAATTTACATCATATTTTACTCATCCTGACCATTCTCCGGTAACAAATCTTGCAAAAACAACAAAAACAGGACCGGCAACATTAATACTTAATGGAATTTCACTTGGTTTTGAAAGTTCGGTATGGGCAATCCTTATAATTGCAGTTGTTATTTTTGCTTCAATTCTTATATTCATGAAATCAGGAATTACCTTCATATTATACGGAGTAGCTTTAACAGGTATAGGAATGCTTTCCCATACAGGAAATAATGTAGCAATGGACGTTTTCGGACCAATTGCTGACAATGCTAATGGAATTGCCGAGATGTCAGGTGCCAGCAAAGGATCAAGACAAATCCTTGCTGATCTGGATGCTGCAGGTAATACCACTAAAGCAATTACAAAGGGTATTGCAATAGCTTCCGCAGTAATTGCTGCAGTTTCACTTTTTGGTTCATTTACAGAGATAACAGGACTTCAAAAAATAGGGCTTTCCCTCTCAGATCCGATGGTATTTATAGGACTTATGATTGGCGGTGCAATACCATTTTTGTTTTCCTCACTTGCTATAAAAGCCGTAGGGCGTGCTGCAGGCATAATTGTTGAAGAAGTCAGGCATCAGTTTAAAAGACCAGGTGTAATGACAGGAGAAGTGAAACCTCAATATGCAAGAGTTGTTGAAATATGTACAAAATCAGCCCAGAAGGAATTATTATCTCTTGGTTTGATTGCAATTTTAACTCCAATCCTTGTGGGTTTCAGTCTTAAGGAAAAGGCTCTTGGTGGATTTTTAGCAGGAATTATCTTAAGCGGACAGCTTCTTGCAGTATTTATGGCAAACTCAGGCGGCGCCTGGGATAATGCCAAGAAAAAGATAGAGGACGGCTTTATAGGCGGGAAAGGAAGCGAAGAGCATAAGGCTGCTGTTATTGGTGATACTGTCGGGGATCCGCTGAAAGATACCGCGGGTCCGGCTTTAAACCCAATGATAAAAGTAATCAATCTCATTTCACTCTTAATTGCTCCATTAATTATTACTATGAGCAAGCAGTCTCCAATAATCAGTTATGCAATAAGCGGAGTGCTTATGATAATAATTGTCTGGGCTATCTGGAAAAGCAAATCAGACAGGGTTACATTCAAACTTGATGATAATGTCAAAAGTAATGATGATATTAATAAAATAAGTTTAAACGAACCTGAAAAAGCTGTATTAAGACTGAGTGAAAATATTGAGGGTGAAGAAAATTAATAAATAAAATAAGAAAAACTGAAGTTAAATATTCATCAGTTCAATTATTTTAATTTAATGAGAGCAAATAAGATAGCAAGCAGATTATTTGCTCTCATTTATTTAATTAAATTAAAAAATTGAGTATTTAAAAAAATAAAAAGTTACTGTTATGGATGCCAGAAAAGTAGAAAATTTATTTGACAATATTTCAAAAAGATATGATATCGCCAATTTTTTTACAAGTCTTGGAATAGAAAGATACTGGAGAAAAAAATTCTCAAGATACATATCAGGAAGTGAGAAATGCATACTTGATGCTTGCTGCGGGACGGGTTTTTCCACTTTTAATATAATTAATAAGGTAAAAGAAAAAGACTCAAGGATTTTTGGAGTTGATTTTTCAGAGGAAATGCTTGAAGTTGCAGGAAAAAGACTGGCAAAAATTAACTTAAAATCCAGGAAAAGAATTAGTCCGGAAATTAAATTTTTGCAGGATGATGTATTGGATTTGAAGTTTACAGAAAATTATTTTGACCTTATTACGATAGTTTTCGGTATCAGGAATGTTGCAAACAGAGAACAGGCACTTAAAGAATTTTTAAGGGTTGCAAAGCCTGAAGCAAGGCTGGTTATTATGGAATTTAATTACCCGGAAAATCAAATCTTCAGAAAAATTTACAGTTTTTATATGAATAAAATTCTTATAAATATTGGAGGCTTGATTACCAGAAACAGGGAAGCTTACAGTTATCTGGTCCGCACAATTAGAAACTTTCCTGCTGTTGATGAATTTTCGGATCTGATAAAATCAGCAGGCTGGACTGATGTTAAAGCACAGAAGATGACATTTGGGACATGCACAATTTTTTCTGCTGTAAAGAAATAGCAGGCTTATTTATCTTGAAAATTTTTCTGAATTTATATCAAATATCAATTTCAAATATATATTTATTTTTAATCAGGGTACTTTTATTTTCATAACTATAAATTGTGATATAATAGGCTAAAATTATGAGGCAAAACAGCAGGAAACATTACTTTAAAGTATAAAATTAAGGATGAGCAGTATATTAAAATATGAAATTATTATTTACTGTAGCAAAGAGGATGAAGCCTATATTGCAGAATTAATAATAACAAAATAAATAATTTTCTGGCGGAGCGATGATCTCAATATTAAAAACTGACTTGCAAACAAATGAAACCAGGGGAATTGATGTAATTGAAAAAGGGTGCTGGATAGTACTTAGAAATCCTTCAGATGCTGAAATTGAGAGAGTGGCAAATGAAGGAAAACTTACTGCTGATTTTTTGAGAGCTGCACTTGACAGGGAAGAAAGTTCCCGTATTGAGATTGAAGGAAAAGAAATATTAATTATCCTTGATATTCCTGTAATAAACTTTGTTGAGAAAGCAAAAGAAAAATCAGTTCAGTATGTTACATTGCCTCTGGGAATTGTTTTAAATGATGATATTATTGTTACAGTTTGTCTTGCCGACAATAAGATAATTGATGATTTTACTGCCGGCAGAATAAAAAGCTTCTTTACATTTAAAAAAATAAGATTTATTCTCCAAATACTTTTGAGAGTTTCAAGTTACTATTTAAAATATTTGAAGCAGATTGATAAAACCAGCCAGATTATTGAAAATACTTTGCATAAATCAATGAAAAACAAGGAGCTTATCCAGCTTCTTTCTCTTGAAAAAAGCCTGGTTTATTTTTCCACATCGCTGAAGGCAAACGAGTCCCTGCTTGAAAAAATGCTTAAGCTAAAATTTTTAAAGCAATATCCCGAAGATGAAGATTTGCTTGAAGATGCAGTTATTGAAAACAAGCAGGCTATTGAAATGGCAAACATATATAGCAATATTTTAACAGGAACCATGGATGCCTTTGCTTCGATTATTAACAATAATTTAAATATGGTCATGAAAATTCTGACCTCAATTACAATTGTAATGTCTGTTCCTACAATTATAGGAGCATTTTTTGGAATGAATGTTCCTGTACCCATGGGAGAATTCCGCTACGGGTTTCTTATTATTATCCTTATTACAGGTGTAATCGCGGGAGTAGTTACTTATATTCTTGCAAGGAAAAACATGTTTTAAAGGCATGTTACCAGTTAATTTCATGTTATTTGAAAAATAAAAAAACCCTGCTCAGTTAAACATTAGCTTAAATGTTACTTTGCAGGGTTTATAAAAAACATTTATTTCTTTTTATCTTTGCCTTTAGCGCCTTTAGCTTTTGTAGCCATTTTTACCTCATGAAAGTAGTTTGTAATAATTGAATATATTTTATGCTTAATTTTACTATTATCAATAGTAAAATCAATATTTGTTTAAAATTTTTATATAATCAGGCATTGAAACCAGTTTTATTTTTTTATTAAAAGTATTATAATTTTTACAAAATAATCTTTACAACTTTATATATCACATATATCAAATTAATAATACATAGTATACAAGGAAGAAGAATATGAAAAAAATTACTTTGAGTTTAATAGCAATAATGATTCTGTTTTTACTCCTGACAATTTTAAGCTGCAAAACTCAAACAGTCACTACCACAACAGAAGCAGAAACAACAAAAGCCGTAGAAACTACAACAACAACACAATCAACTTCTACTGAAACTGATGAGCAGAAACTTTCCGAACAGCCTGATGAAGCGGCTTTTAAAGAATATTTTACGGAATTAGGTCTTGGAAAATTACCTGAAAACGGGAAGCTTCCTCTGGACATTAAAAAAGGTGATAATGTTTTTGTATCCAATGGAAAGGATGAGCTTGTAATTTATGGTGATTTACTGAAGGACACAAAATTATCCAATGCAGTTTATGATGTCAGCAACAAAAAATATATTAATGAAAAGGTGGAATTTCCCATGGTTATAAAGAAGGGCGGTTTTGCAGGCAGTGAACCTGTAACATTTCCAGCTGGCAAGTATGAGTACAAAATCTGGATTGGAGATAAACTTGTAGGAGTTTTTCCCTTTGAAGTTAAGCCATAAAAAGCAGATCATGCTGTTTTTTTAAATTTTTTAAGATACTTTTTAAATAAATATCAATTCGAGATATTGACATGATTTTACTTCTTTTATAAAATTTCGTTTTACTTCATGTTTTATGAAGAATGTCTTTTTAAATCATTCACATTTTATTTTATTTTTATTATATTTTTAAAAATTTGATATAATAATTTTTTGTGGCGGTGTAGCTCAGATGGTTAGAGCACACGGTTCATACCCGTGATGTCATTGGTTCGAGTCCAATCACCGCTACCATGGGTATTAAAATATTTATCGAAAAATATTATAGTTTTTATACTGATAGTTAAATTTTAATAATTTCACTTGAAAGGAAAGGAAAAAAATAAATGGCTAAGGAAAAATTTGCAAGAACTAAAATACATATGAATATAGGCACCATAGGCCATGTTGACCACGGCAAGACAACTCTTACCTCTGCAATTACATACTGTCT
>JAMCSM010000229.1 GCA_023380915.1 Actinomycetota bacterium
AATATGGCTACAGTAGCAACAAAAAGAATAGTGGACTTGATTGAAAAAAAAACGGTTGTTAGGTGTTTGTCTTTAGCGGGAAATTTTGATATCGATAAAAAGCCTGCTTGGCTGAATTTCATTAACCAACGCGGATATTCTGCTTGGGCTGAAGTATTGCTTCCAAAAAAGACAGTTGAAGATACTTTAAAAACTACTCCTGAAAAAATATTTGAGGTTTGGTTAGCAAAATGCATGATAGGATCTGCTATAAGTGGATCTTTAGGATTTAATGCTCATTTTGCCAATGTTGTTGCGGCTTTTTACGCCGCTATAGGTCAGGATTTAGCTCATGTTGTCGAGGGAAGTATGGGAATAACTATTGTTAAGATGATGAAAAATAGTGATTTATATTTTTCTGTTTATCTTCCAGCATTATTGGTTGGGATAATCGGTGGAGGTACAAAACTGGCAACAAAAAAAGAGGCATTGGCAATAATTGGAGCTAAAACCCCAGAAGAATTGGTTGAAGTTTTGGCTGGGACAGTACTTGCTGGAGAAATATCACTTTTAGCATCTCTAGCTGAAGGATCATTAGCTAAAGCGCATATTGCTAAAAAAAGGTAAAGATAATTTAAAAGCAAAATTATATATGTTAGGTATAGTTTCTTATGGTTTTTATTTGCCCAAATATCGGATTAAAGTCGAAGAGATAGCTAAGGTTTGGGGAAAAAATCCATTGGATATAAAAAAAACTTTACGAATATTTGAAAAAACTGTAGCTTCAATAGATGAAGATTCTCTTACTATGGGTTTTGAATCTGCCAGTATGGCCCTTAGAGATATGAAAATAGACAAAAAAACAATTAAATCGGTTTTATTTGGCTCCGAAACTCATCCATATGCGGTTAATCCTGCCTCAACAATCTTAGCTGAATTTTTGGGCATTGAAAAAAATTATTTGGCCTTCGATACAGAATTTGCCTGTAAAGCAGCAACAGGAGCGATGATAGCTTCAATGGGACTAATAAATTCGGGATATACAGAATTTGCTTTAGTTACAGCTTCAGATAAATCAACAGGGAAGCCTCACGACAGTCTTGAATATACAGCTGCTTCAGGGTCAGTTTCATTTATTTTAGGTAAAAAAGACCTAGTTTTAGAAATCTTAGATTTTTCTACATTTTCATCAGATACACCAGATTTTTGGAGAAGAGAAGGGATTCTGTATCCATCACATGGAGGCAGATTTACCGGTAAACCTTCCTATTTTTATCATATAAAAGAAGCATCAGCTCTTATTTTTACAAAAACTGGATATAAACCAAAAGACTTTGCCTATGCAGTATTTCATATGCCAAACGGTAAATTTCCCATACAGTTAGGTAGAGAACTCGGGTTTGAAGAAAATCAGATAAAACCATCATTGATAGTCCCATATCTTGGCAATAGCTATAGCGCTTCAGCCTTAATGGGTCTTGTCAGTATTTTGGATCAAGTAAAAGAGGGAGATCTGATTTATCTTGCTTCTTATGGATCAGGAGCTGGATCAGATACATTTATTTTGCGTGCTACTAAAAATCTAGCAAAGAGAAAAAGAGATTTCTTAAACATGTTTGAAAATAAAAAATATATCGATTATTCAACTTATCTTAAGTTCATGAACATAATATGATCTCTGTTTTAGGTTACTACACAACCAGATTTGGAGAATTGTGGAAGAATTCGCTATTCGATTTAGCAAATAATGCTATAAACGGAGTATTAGAAGATATAATGATGGAAAAAAAACAAATAGATGCTGTGTTTTTTAGCAATATGCTTTCTGGAATTTTGGAGAATAATTTACATTCACCATCAAGGCTCGCGGAAATATTAGATGTCAATATTCCGATATTTAGAGTTGAAGCTGCATGTGCATCTGGAGGTATGGCATTTCATTTGGCAACAAATTACTTAGAGGCTAATCCAGGTAAAACAGCATTAATTTTAGGAGCTGAGAAGATGACCGATTATTCACCTGAAGAGGTAACGTTAGCTTTATCTGCTGCCTCTTCGGGCGAAGAGCAGGAAGCTGGTATGACTTTTGCTGGTTTATATGCTCTCTTGGCTAATTATTATCTGGAAAAGTATGGGTACAATGAAAAAAATTTGGCCTATGTCTCTTTTAAAAATCATTTTCATGCCAGTCTAAATTCTAAAGCTCATTTTAGAAAGAAGCTAAAAATACAAGAAATATTAGAAAGTCCTTATGTTGCTTATCCTTTAAAAGTATTAGATTCGTCACCAATTTCAGATGGCGCTTCAGCTATCGTTTTAACCTCTGATAGTAATAAGATAATAAAATCAAAATATCCTGTTCGTGTTTTAGCTTCTGAAGTTGCTACAGATACAATATCTTTAAATAAAAGAAAAAAATTTGATGAAATTCTGGCTACGAAAATTGCCGCAGAAAAATCGTTCAGAAAGGCAAAACTAAGTAGAAAAGAAATACAAGTAGCTGAGGTACACGATTGTTTTTCCATAGCTGAGATTTTAGCCATGGAAGACTTAGGTTTCTGGAAAAAGGGGGAAGGCGGTAAAGAAATATTAAACTTAGAAACAATGTTTGGATCAGGCGCTAATCTGATAGTAAATACTTCTGGTGGTCTAAAGGCTGCTGGTCATCCTATTGGAGCTACGGGGATAAAACAGATTGGTGAGCTTTTTTTACAACTGACTAACCAAGCTGAGAATAGACAAGTAAATAAAGCCAAGTATGGTTTAGCTCATAATATAGGTGGAAGCGGGGGAACAGCGGTGGTCACAATTTTAGGATCTTAATTTTTATTAATAGAGAAGATATATTATTTTTAATATGATTTCGCCGGTAAAAATTTGGAGAAGGCAGAAAGAAATAAGAAATTTATTGAATAGTCAAGGAAAAATTTTGACCTGGACTTTAATTTATGTTGCTGGGTCGGATTTTAAAAAATACGCGCCTTATCCTGTTGTTGTTGTTGAACTAAAAAACGGTAAAAAAACTACTGCTCAACTGGTAGATTACACAAAAGAAGATTTGAAAATAGGTACAAGCGTCACAGCCGTATTAAGAAAAGTAAGGAATATAGCAGACGAGGATGTTATAGCATATGGTATTAAATTTAAGCCCATCGCCCAAAAAATATAATATGAAAAAAGAATATATAAAAGAAATTATTTCCTTTAGTGCACCAGCCAAAGTTATTTTTTCAGGCGAACATGCAGTAGTTTATGGCAAGCCTGCGTTAATATCGGCTCTAAATATGAGATTAACATTTTCGTTATGGGAAGAAAAAAATATCAAAAAGCCGAAAGAAATTGATTTGATTTCTCATATTGTCTTAAATCATCTTAAATTAAATAAGATAAAATTTATCACCAGATCTTTCAATTACAGAATCGTTTCAGATGTCCCAGTTAAGAGACGTTTAGGCTCATCTGCAGCTCTTTCTGTAGCAGCTGCCGCAGCTTTTCTCAATTTTTTTACAGGTAAAAATTTTTCCAAAGAAGAAATTAACAATCTGGCTTATCAAGCTGAAAAATATTTTCATAAGAATGCTTCAGGAGTTGATAATAGCGCTTCAACTTTCGGCGGGTTTATTTATTATCGCAAGGAATTTGAATTTTTAAAAAACATCTCTTCTTTAAATATTAAATTACCCAAAAAATTCAATGACAGTTTATTTTTAATCGATTCAGGAGATTCTGTTGAGTCGACCGGCGAGATGGTAGAAATTGTGGGAAAAATATACAATCAAAAACCTAAATATATGGAACAAATATTAAATGATATAGAAAAAGTTACTAGACGAATGGTAGTTTCTATAGTAAAAGAGGACACTAATTTTTTTCAAAGGTGTATAGTTGACAATCAAATATATTTAGAAATGTTGGGCGTTGTATCAAAAAAAGCAAAAGTGATGCTTAAAAATCTATTGCCATTTGGTGTAGGCAAAGTAACAGGTGGAGGAGGTGTAAAGGACGGATCAGGATTTCTATTGTTTTATACAGTAAATGAGGATAGTCTCAAAGAATATTTAAATCGAAAAAAAATAGTTTATTATAAATTCGAACAGGATTTCAGTGGGTTAAAACAATAGAAATC
>JAMCSM010000230.1 GCA_023380915.1 Actinomycetota bacterium
TCTTTTCTGATGGTCGCCGAACTTAATTCAAGAGGTGAATTTTCGGCTATATTTTGAGAAGAAATAGGCTCAGCATTTTCAATAAATTTAACTATTACCTCCCTTAATATCTCCTTTTTTCTTTCACTTAATTTCATATAATTTTTCAATACTCCTGCTCATTAATTCCCTGTATTATAAAGATACCAAAATTTTAATTTATGACTCAGCTTAATTTTATTTACCCATAATGTTGATTATGATTAAATAAAATGTTAATATTATTTTTGTTATTTAAACAAACCAGTACTATATTATAAATAAAATTCTTTGAAAATTAAATATAACTATCTGGGGGAGCTTTAAAAGCTGAGAGGGCAATCGTATGCGGATTGCCGACCCATTTAACCTGATCTAGGTAATACTAGCGTAGGGAATGAGCAATAAATAAACTACTAACTTGAGATTTCACTCATTTGACTAAATCAGGCTGGTAGTTTTTTTATTTATTGGCGAAAATTCTTAAACATAAAAGATTTAAAAAGTATATAAAAAATTTTAGAAGCCAAAGGAAAATCAAAAATGGCTTATTTTAAAAAAATAAAAAAAACACAAGCAACTCTAAAAACAGGTGATGCAGAAATAAGTAATGTAAAAACAAAAAAAGCCTTAATTGTTGCAAACGGTTCAATAAAAGATCCAGTCCTTACTTATAAGAGGATTTCCATGCTTTATGGATTTGACATTGATACTCTGGTAATTGCTGCCGATGGTGGAGCAAAAAATTGTCTCAGTATGAGAATTTCACCGGATATTGTAATAGGGGATATGGACAGCATCAACATAAGTATTATAAAAAAATTAAATGTCAAAGAGAAAAATATTAAATTTATCAGTACGAAATCAGAAAAAGATGAAAGCGATACACAGCTTGCTGTAGACTATGCTGCAGGAAGAGGAATTAAAGATATCCTTATTGTTGGAGCTGCAGGAGACAGAATCGATCACAGCCTGGCAAATTTATTATTACTTTCATCACCAGTGTATAAAGGTTTAAGCATAAAAATGTTAACAGATGATTATGAAATATTTGTTTCAAATAAATCACTCGACATTACAGGTGAACCGGGAAAACTTTTATCTATTTTTTCCTTGACCCCATTTACATTTTTTGTAAAAACAGCAGGGCTAAAATACAGGTTAAAAAATGAAAAACTTCTTTTCAGCCCTGTCAGAGGTTTGAGTAACGTATTTACAGGCAAGATCGCAAAACTCGATATAAGCAAAGGTACATTGCTCCTGTTCAAAGAATTATGAAGATAAGAAATAAGTTAGTTAATATAAGAAGTTATTTATTAAAATCAAGGCTAAGGGGGTAACAGGTTTGGAAAAAAGTTTAACAAAAGAATATGGATGGACTACGCTGGACATAGTAATGGTAGCTGTTATAGGAGTTGTCTTCAGCCTGCTTTACTGGGCATATAACTTGCTATATGCCTTCCTGGTTCCGTTCTTGAGTGCATCTCCAGTTACAGCTCAGGCATTTGTAGGATTCTGGTTTATTGCAGGAATCGTATCTGCTTATATAATTCAAAAACCAGGTGCCGGATTTTTAGGAGAAGTCATCGCAGCAATCATATCGATGTTTCTTGGAAGCATATGGGGGGTCTGGGTATTGATTTCAGGATTGGTCCAGGGTGCAGCCACAGAGGCAATATTTGCAGCCTATAAATGGAAAAAATTTAATTATCTGACCCTGATATTATCCGGTATTTTTACAGGCATCGTAAGCTTTTTCTTTCCCGAATCGTTAACTGAAGGTTATTTCAGTTACAAACCTCTAATAATTGTTGCAATGATCGTTGTAAGATTGGCAAGCAGTGTAGTACTTGCAAGCATCCTTGGCAAAGCAATAACAGATGGTGTTGTAAAAACCGGAGTTTTGAGAAATTTCAAAATAGGAAAAAATAAAACTTAAATAAATTGTCGGACTTATTGATAATCCGGAAAAATTAATGTTTAAACCTTTGGAAGAAAAAAAAGAAAATAAAAAAAGTATCATAAGAATTAAAAATTTTTCCTTTTCGTATAGTGGTGGTGACAGCATTATCCGTGACATATCTCTTGAAATCAGAGAAAGAGAAAAAATCTTAATTCTGGGTCCTTCAGGATGTGGAAAAAGCACTCTTACTCTTTGTCTTAACGGAATAATCCCGCAGCTTATAGAAGGCAGTATCAGCGGCTCCATTGAAATTGATGATATGGATGTGGCAGGCACTCCGGTTTCAATCCTGTCGCAAAAAGTTGGCATTGTTTTCCAGGATCCTGAAAGTCAATTTTGCATGCTAAAAGTTGAAGATGAGGTTGCTTTCGGCCTTGAAAACCTGATGTATGAGAGAGAGAAAATGAAGAAAAAAATTGCTGAGTCTCTGGATAGAGTGGAAATGTCCCGGTATAGCGGGTGGCTTTTGAATAATCTTTCGGGAGGAATGAAGCAGAGGGTTGCCCTTGCTTCGCTTTTGGCAATTAACCAGGATATTCTTATATTTGATGAACCCACTTCCAATCTTGATCCCTTGGGAACAAGGGAAGTTTCAGAAATAATAAGAAAATTGCCCGAAAATAAAACTCTGATAATAATCGAACACAAGCTTGACGACTTTATCGATATCTTCGATAAAGTCATTTTATTTGATGGGAATGGAAAAATAATTGCTTTTACAACTACTGAAAAATTATTTCTGGATTTTATGCCCGAATTGCGGAAAACCGGTGTATGGATCCCTCAGATTCCAAAGTTTTTTTACAACCTTGATCAAGAAGAAGGTATATCATTTGATATTTTTCCGCTTAGTGGAAAAGAAGCAAATGCAATCATCAATATAAACAGTGCAAATAGAGACAGAGTGCTTAATATTCTCGATAAGGAAATAACAAAAGAAGTCATCCGCCAGGATGACACTGAATTAAATAAAAATATCATCCCCTATAATTTCCTTATAAAC
>JAMCSM010000231.1:0-1013 GCA_023380915.1 Actinomycetota bacterium
TGGCTAAAAATTCTTTTATTGTTTGGGGCTTTCTAAATGCTCTTTACATAATGCCTTCAATAATATTTAATACAAATAGGAATAACCTTGATATTGTAACGAGAGGGAAATACCTACCAACAATAAAAGAATTTTTAGCCATAAGTATTACTTTTAGTTTAACTGTATTTGCTTGGATTTTCTTTCGAGCAAATAATATTATACATGCTTTTAAATATATCTCTGAAATATTTTCAAGTTCACTGTTAGAAATTCCATATTTCACTGGCATTGGTAGAGCAGTGCCAATTGTTTTTCTGACGGGCATATTTTTAATCGTAGAATGGATTGGTAGAGAACACCAGTATGCAATTGCACATTTGGGTTTGAAATGGTATAAACCTATACGATGGGCAATGTATTATGCTATTATCGTCGCCATTTCCCATTTTACAGGTAAAGAACATATGATAAACCATGTTCAATTCTAATTATGAAAAGGCTACTAGTGTTGCAACAAAATAATTCTGAAACATCAAATAATCTCATTTAGCCTGTATCATAGCATCTAAAGCCACTGAATATGATGCTAAATTAAGTTTTCGCTACACTAGTTCAATTATTATTTGCATGCCCTCTTATTCTTTTTTTTGGACTACCATCGTATTTATTATGGAAATCCAAAGAGAATTTTTATAAAATTGATAATTTGTTAAGTAGTAAGGAGAAATATCTGATTGGCTATGCATATAATGAAATCAATTATGGCTATATTAAATGGACTTATCTCAATATAAATGAAAATAAATGTGTTTGGGCTCTAGGATCTTCAAGGGTTTTGTCATTTAGGGCAAACATGTTCGATACTACCTTTTACAATTCTGGTTATACAATTTCAAGTATAAATGATTTCATACCGTTTATAAAAAGTTTACCTAATTCTAAGCTCCCTAAGTATATTCTTATTGGTCTTGACCAATGGATGTTTAATGCATCATCATAGATTTTCACGGTAATTAATTGACCGTATTTTT
>JAMCSM010000231.1:1023-3232 GCA_023380915.1 Actinomycetota bacterium
CATGGTTTATCATATGTTCTTTACCTGTAAAATGGGAAATGGCGACGATAATAGCATAATACATTGCCCATCGTATAGGTTTATACCATTTCAAACCCAAATGTGCAATTGCATACTGGTGTTCTCTACCAATCCATTCTACGATTAAAAATATGCCCGTCAGAAAAACAATTGGCACTGCTCTACCAATGCCAGTGAAATATGGAATTTCTAACAGTGAACTTGAAAATATTTCAGAGATATATTTAAAAGCATGTATAATATTATTTGCTCGAAAGAAAATCCAAGCAAATACAGTTAAACTAAAAGTAATACTTATGGCTAAAAATTCTTTTATTGTTGGTAGGTATTTCCCTCTCGTTACAATATCAAGGTTATTCCTATTTGTATTAAATATTATTGAAGGCATTATGTAAAGAGCATTTAGAAAGCCCCAAACAATAAAAGAATTTTTAGCCACATGCCAAAAACCACTTACCAAAAAAATTATAAAAGTATTTCTAATTTTCATCCAGATTCCGCCTTTACTTCCTCCTAATGGGATATACAGGTAGTCCCGAAACCATGATGATAGCGAAATATGCCATCGTCTCCAAAATTCTGCAATGTCACGTGAAAAATATGGAAAAGCAAAGTTGCGTAATAAGTCAATTCCAAATAGTTTTGCTGTACCTAATGCAATATCGGAGTAACCTGAAAAATCGCAATAGATTTGGAAAGTAAAAAATAATGCACCTAAAACAAGCGTGCTTCCGGAATAATCCTCAGAATTATTGAAAATTGTATTTGCAAATTCAGCAAAGTTGTCTGCTATCACTATCTTTTTAAATAAGCCCCACAAGATTTGTCGCAGTCCATCAATTGTATTTGAATAATCGAATTCTCTTTTTTTAATTACTTGAGGTAACAGGTGCGTTGCTCTTTCTATAGGTCCGGCAACAAGTAAAGGGAAAAAACTAACGAAAACAGAATAATTGACAAAGTCCCTTTCCGGTTTAATTTTGTTTTTATAGAGGTCAAGAACATATGATAAACCATGAAAAGTATAAAAAGAAATGCCTAAAGGTAATATTACTTGAATAGACCCTAAATTGGCCTTCAAACCCAATAAATTAATTCCATCAGTAAACGAGGCTGCAAAAAAATTATAGTATTTAAAAACGCCAAGAAATCCCAAGTTGACACATATGCTAAGCCATAACCAAAACATTTTTTTTTTGTTTGAAGCTTCATATATTTTAATACCCGTAAAGTAATCTAATGAAATCGAAAAGATAAGTAAAAACAAAAATCGCCAGTCCCAACAAGCATAAAAAAAATAGCTTGAAACGAGTAGTAAAATATTTTGAAGCCTTAGATTCACATTTGTCGCAAACCAATAAAGTATAAAAACTATCGGTAAAAATATTGCAAAGTTTATTGAATTAAAAACCATATTGTGTAAATAGATAGTTCTGAAAACCGCGATATAAAACCCTGAATATCAATAAAATAAATATATAATACAAACTAAATTAGGCTGATGTCATAATTTCATCAACTATGTGATTTGCGATTGAGACAGCATTTTCTTGATTTGAGATGCCCGATATTGGCGCATAACGATTGTCTACCCAACCCGGAAATGTTTTATCCTGGACGGCCATTAGAAATGCCATGATCATTGCATCTGAAATCTCTTCACTCTTGTTCAGGATGTCGTGTATTGCATTTGACGCATCAATTAAATTCTTGATTTTGTACACTCCAGGTGCATCCTGATAAAAGTATTCGCCAAACATTAGAACAGATTTATTACTCAAAAATGCTTCCCAACCTGAGGTTCCGGTTACTGTCGCAACGGCTATGCTGTTAATAATCATTCTGTGAGAATTGAGGTTTGGATCGATAAGAAGTGTTCTTTTGTCTAGTCTCAAACGTTCCCGGAGAATCGGTCCGAGTCCCTCTCTTGGGTGGGCTTTGACATAAATTTTGATATGTTCTGGTATGGCTTTCATTAAAATATCAAGCATTAAATCCTGATAAACAAACATTCCGCCCATCGGACTCGTTGTGCATTCCGGTTGATAGTGAAGGGCTACAAAAATATAGGGGCAACTTAAATCAGGATTGGTATAATAGCTGGTCTTTTTGTTTGATGAGTGTTGTGCTTTGTGTATAAAACGTTCGATAAGATCAATAGGTTTCCCCCATAATTTCAATAGCAATA
>JAMCSM010000232.1 GCA_023380915.1 Actinomycetota bacterium
ATTATTAAAAACCGGTTTTAAAAATTTGGAGGAGTCGGTGGCGAACAATCTATCTTGCGATTTCATATAAATATACCCCACATTATATCTAGCAAGCTCTGCGCTGACTGATGATGGATATGGGGAATTTAATATTATGCTTAAAGCCTGTGACCTGTCAGAATAATTGATGTTATGAGCGTCTAGCTCATCCCATTCTCCCGATAGAAACATTCTCTGATTACTCATAAAACTCACATATGGAGAAAGCACATCTTCGCTAAAGGCAGGGTCTACCAACACTAATTTGTCCGTCTGGATATTCTTTAGTGCGTCTAATCCTTTTAACTCCTGTGTAGTAATTATAAAACCCGCTCCATTTTTAATGTTCGTTAGGTTTTCATATACCTGGTCAATCCCTCTTGGCAAAGTAAAAAGTAAGACAACTATAATTACGAAAGCTGCAAAAAATTTATTTTTATCTTTAATTAAGTTATCTAACGCAAGTGCTGTATATATTGACCCGACAATAAAAATAGATACTAAAAAATTAAAAGTGTTTGAGCCTCCGCTTCTTTGTAAAAAGAATGAGCCTAAAATGAAGCTGACAATAAATCCTGGAATTATTAACAGATGCAACTCTTTGGGAAAGCGAGCCATCGACTTTCTCGTTTGTATTAATCCCAGAAGTTTAGTTCCGAAAGTAGCAAAAATAAATAAGGCCGCATAAATTAATTCATACTCCAAAACCCTTAGCCAACTATTGTGCGCCAAGTAAACTCTCCTTGCCAATTCCAAGTTATTCAATTTTCCAAAATATCCCTGCATAATGAAATCCTCAAATCGCCATGGACCGGAGTAATATAGTCCACCTGCTCCGGCATTAACAGGCAGATAAATTATCGCCGAAAATAATGACGTTAACAGAAATAATAATAAATATTTGTTGTCCTTTTTTAATAATCCGTATAAAACTAATATCGCCAAGCCGGGGAAGATTAAAAGGCCCGTATAAATTTTAAATCCGATGAGAGATGAAAAAACCAGCGATAATATGACGGTTAAAAGCGCATCTTTTTTTCTAATCCACACAACAAACAGGCTAAGGGATGCAAATAGAACGACTACAGAAAATGCTCTCGGTAAATTCTCCAGAAATTGTTGTCCGCTCTCCATAGGGTGCATGTTGAAAATTTGCATACCCCTTGTAAAAATTACAATAAACCAAACTAAATCTCCTCCTAAATACAGAAGCAATACTAACCATCGCTTAAATGCTTTACGTAAGCCCAATATTTGGGACATGACTAAAGCGGATAGTCCCAAAAATAACGAAATAAATACCGTCATAAACTGGAAGTTAGTCGCTATTAAAGGTAGTTTAAAAACTCTAATCAATTCCCCCATTACCAAGCTGTCCCAATAATGATAATTTGCAACAAACTTTCCATAATATCCCGGCTCAAAAGGAGGGAAATGCGTAGCAATCTGGTTAGTAATTGCCACATTTAAAATATTATCCGGTGGCATTCCGCAGCAAAAAGATAATCCCTGCTTGACTAAAATCCCGGAAAACCATATAGAACTAAGTTGAGATAAAATACCGGCAATAAAAACGACAACTAGAATATAGTCATATTTTTCCCAGCTTGGCAATGCAAATTTAAATTTCGATAGTTTGAGCCGTTTAAGCCAAAATAGTAAGAAAAAGAGAATATAGAAATATGAGGCAAACCGGATATTGGCATAGCCAAATATCATCCCCTGCCATCCCCATAAAACCATTCCTACTACGAAGCTTAAAACAGTCTCTTGAAATTTGCCAAGCTTAAGTTTAGAAATGAAGAAAACGCCGGGAATATAGAAAGCTAAAAATATAGCAAGGATAAAATATAAGGAACTTAACCAAAACGTCAGAGATAAAACGCTCATTAAATTTTATAAAGCACTGAATTTTGCGTCTCGTTAATAATTTTCATCTTTGTAAACTGCTTCACGCATAGATTATTTTGAAGAATAAGTAGGTATTTGTTATTTGTTCTATGCATAATACTAATGACAGCAGCTTCGCTTTTCTCAGGGCTACTGCAATTTATCACATTATCGGCTATCATATCAATATTCCTCTTTCTTTCATCAAGGATTTTATCAATTCCACTAAATGCATTAACGTGTTCGTAGTATATCGGATGTCCGCTAAGAGCTGAAAAAATTGGACTGCTATAGCTGTCTACATAAACATTTTTAGTCTTGGTTCTGTCAACAACCATTACTCCCTCGTCTAAAGGAATATTTTTAATAATAGTAATTTGTTTGATAAGCCCCGGGCTTACAGTTGACGGATTGACTGAGTAGGAAATAAACAATTCAATAATTCCGGGAGAAAAAAGGAGAACCAGAATAATCGCAAGCACAATTTTAATTCTTATCGATTGTTTCCTAAAGATTTCTCCTATTACAAATGCTGTTGGAATTAAAAGGACTATATAACCTACCCAAAAAAACTGGATTATGGAAAAGGACGAAACAGTTTGTACAAAAAAACTGGGAATAATAAAAGCAGATACAAACATTGAAATCCAGAAAATATTCAACAAGCTGTAAAATTTTCTCGAGAAAAGTTTTTTGAAATCTTTAATGACAATAAGTCTTATGCCCAAACTCGTAATCATAAAAATTGAAATCGATACTGCATAAAAGAACGCAAGGTGAATATAATTATGAGATTCTACGTATAAGGGAAAATTTACATTCCAATGCCAATTATTAAAAATCCATGCGCTGTCAATATAATTTTTAAATATCAGAAGCGGTGCAAATACTAATCCTCCTGCGCCTAAATTAATGGGTAAATATACTATAGCCGAAACTATCCCTGACATAATCAAAATTACAAAATAACTAAGGTTCTTATTCTTAACCAGCTCTATAAGAGAAACTACTCCAAGGGCAATATAAAAAATGATTGCGGCATAAATTTTAATATCGGGCATTACTCCTATAACTACAGAGGCGGTTATAATGGTTGCTTTATTTTTTTGGGAAAACAACAGGATTATGCCAATAACCATGAAGGAAAACACGAGTATTATTGATGGGTCAAGAATGTTTAGAAATCCTTGAATTATTCCCGCTGAGTCAAAATAATAATTAAAAGTGTTTGAGCCTCCGCTTCTTTGTAAAAAGAATGAGCCTAAAATGA
>JAMCSM010000233.1 GCA_023380915.1 Actinomycetota bacterium
ATCATGATAATCAAAGGCTTCTTTCTGTATTATGGATGTAATTTCTCCACTAATACCTCCCTGCTCACATGCCTCGTGCAATATGACTGCTCTGTTTGTTTTTTTTACTGATTTAATAATTGCATCCTTATCTAATGGTGAAATACTTCTTAAATCTATTATTTCACAGCTTATGCCATGTTCTTTATCTAATATTTCCGCAGCTTGTAGTGCAATCAGAACCATAAATGCATTGCAAATTATTGTAATATCTTTCCCTTCTTTTTTTATATCAGCCTCACCTATTTTTATAAAATAGTCACTTTCAGGAACTTCACCTTTGATGACATAGAGTTTTTTATGTTCAATAAATATTACCGGATTATTATCTTTAATTGCTGATTTTAATAGTCCTTTGGCATCATAAGGGCTTGAAGGCATAACAACTTTTAAACCTGGTATATGCATAAACCATGCTTCTAAACTCTGAGAATGTTGAGCAGCATTTCTGATTCCTGCTCCCCCCTGAGTTCTTATAACGATAGGTACATTTAATTTCCCACCACTCATATAATGAATTTTTGCTGCATGGTTAATTATTTGATCCGATGCAATAGTTAAAAAATCAATATACATTATTTCAACTATGACTTTGTAGCCTATTAGTGAAGAACCAATAGCAATTCCCATTATTGCCGCTTCAGAAATTGGCGTATCTTTGACTCTTCCATCTCCAAATTGTTCATAAAGACCTTTAGTAGCCTTAAAAACACCTCCATACTTACCAATATCTTCTCCGATAATAGTAAGGTATTTATCTTTTAACATTTCTTCTTTAATTGCTGAAGAAACTGCATCAGCATAAGTCATAATCATTTTTTGTATATTTCAATCAAATTAATAAATATTTTTGGTACAATTTATGCATAAACATCCTCAAATAGCTCTTGCTCGTTAGGTTTTGCACTGTTTTTTGCAAATTCTATTGCAAGATTAATTTCATTTTTTATTTTCTGTTTTATATTTTCTATAATGCTTTTATTTATAATATTTTCTCTTATCAGTAATTTCTCAAACCTCTCTATAGGATCTTTTTTAATCCAAAAATTTTCTTCTTCTTTTGTTCTATATGTTTTTGGATCATTTATAGAGTGCCCCATATATCTATATGTGTTACATATTAAAAGGGAAGGCTTATTCTTGGTTTTTATAATATCCATACATTTTTTCATAGCACTTATCACTTCTAAAACATCATTGCCATCTATATTAAAACCTTCCATATCATAAGACAGAGCTCTCTTTGATAAATCTTCTACAGAAGTTGCTTTCATAACATCTGTAGATATTGCATATTTATTATTTTCGCAAATATAGATTACAGGTAATTCCCATAAAGAAGCAATGTTTAGTGATTCATGGAAAACTCCTGTATTTATAGCACCATCACCATAGAAACACACAACTAGACTATCCGTTTTAAAATTTTTACATGCATAGCCAATACCGGTTGCTATTGGAATTCCACCACCAACAATTCCACTGGCTCCCATCATCCCATTTTCAGGATCTGCAAGATGCATACTTCCTCCTTTTCCTGCACAACATCCTGTTTTTCTACCCATCAGTTCAGCCATTAGTTTATTAAGATCGCCGCCCTTCGATATATAATGCCCATGACTTCTATGGGTACCAACGATATAATCTTCCTTTTTTAAACAAAAACAGACACCTGCAGCAATTGCCTCTTGCCCGATATAAAAATGAGTACTGCCAAATATAAAACCTTGTGTCGCTAACATAAATGCTGATTCTTCAAATAACCTGATTTTTTTCATTGTCTCGTATATGCTTAATTTATTATTCTTGGTTAAATCTAACGAGTTATAAATTTTCAAAACAATTTTTTCTTTCAGTTAATATTTAATATTTTTTTTACATTAATTATTATATTTTTTGATGTAAGACCATATTTCAGTAGCAAATCTTTGTAATCACCAGTTTCTGTGAAGGTATCATTTAATCCCATTCTAATCATTTTTATTGGATAGTAATCTGTTAAAATCTCTGATACTGCACTTCCTAGCCCACCTATAATACTGTGTTCCTCCACTGTGATTACTTTTTTTGTTTTTGATATTGAATCAAGAATAGTTTCTATTTCTAAAGGTTTGATGGTATGTATATCAATTAAATCAACTTCAATTCCATATTCTTTTTCCAGAATGTTTGAAGCTTCCAAAGCTAATGCGGTCATTGTTCCGGTAGCTATTATTGTTATATCTTTTCCCTCTTTAAGTTTTATATTTTTACCCAATTGTATCTTTGAAAAACTATCATAAATAGTTTCAGTATCATTTCTAGAAATTCTAAAGTATGCGGGACCATCTAATTCAATAGCATCATAGATTAACTTTTTTAAACTGTTGGAATCTGAAGGGGAAACAACTTTCATATTTGGAATAGACCTCATAAGTGAAATATCCTCAATAGTAAAATGAGTTGGCCCGTTGGGACCAGCAGAAAGCCCACTATATGAGCCAACGATCATTACTTTTAAATTTGTAAATGCTATAAAAGTTCTGATATATTCAAAACATCTAAGTACAGAAAAAGTGGCTAAATTTGAAGTAAAAGGAATATATCCACATGATGCAAGCCCTATTGCCGTACCCATCATGCTTTGTTCTGCTACACCAACATCAAAGAATCTTTGTGGAAAATTATTTTTAAAAAATGAGGTTCTGGTAATATTTGCACAGTCAGAATCGACCACAACAATTCTATCATTAATATTACCCAATTCTACCAATGTTTCTCCAAAAACATCCCTCACAG
>JAMCSM010000234.1 GCA_023380915.1 Actinomycetota bacterium
CTAATGCATAATCAAATACCGAGCTGATGAGACCAAAGGTTAACATAAAATTGCGAATAAACTTTATATTGAATCGTCTTGGGACATCCGCCATTTCTTTATCCACATTATCGGTAGCGATGGTCATCTCCGGAAAATCGGTCAATAGATTTGTAAGTAATATCTGTCTTGGAAGCAGCGGCAGGAAAGGTAAAAATACTGCAGCTCCAGCCATAGAAAACATATTTCCAAAATTTGCACTTGTTGCCATATATATTTCAGGGTATTGACAAAAATTGCTCTTCCCTCTTTAATGCCTTTTGAAAGTACCCTTAGGTCCTTCTCAAGCAAAACAATGTCAGCCGTCTGCTTTGCAACATCCGCCGCACTATTTACAGAGATGCTTACATCAGCAGCATGCAGTGCCGAAGCATCATTGATACCATCTCCCATATATCCAACTACGTTCCCTGCTTTTTTTAAAGCAATTATTATCCTTTCCTTTTGATTTGGTTCGACTTCAGTAAAAACATCTACTTCATTTACAATTTTTAACAGGGCCTCATCTATCATCTTATATAGCTCGGAACCGTTAATTATTTTGGGATTTTGCAATCCGGCCTTTTTAGCTATATTTGCAGCAACCACCCTGTTATCACCGGTAATGATTTTTAGTGATACTCCAAGCTTTTTAAGATCATTGATCGTTTCTACTATTCCCTCCTTTGGCTTATCTTCAAAAGTGAGGAAACCTAAAAAAATCATTTCGGATTCATTCTCTTTTGCAATAATTGATTCCTTGCCAATATTTTTATAGGCGATCCCCAGAGTTCTAAATCCTTGATTGCTATAATCTTCAAATACTTTTTGTATTTTATTTTTTACTTCTCCTATATTAATCAGTACACCATTTTTCGATTCTGCCTGAGAGCAAATATTCAGTATATTATCAAAGGCCCCTTTTGTTATCATAATATTATTATCTTTATCTTCCTGGGATACCAAAATACTCAGCCTCTTACGGATAAAATCATAAGGTATTTCATCAAGTTTTGTATATTTTGATAAATCAAATTTTTTTGAACTGCGTATTGTTTCATCAATTGGATTAACAAACCCTGTTTCATAAAAAGCATTGATATATGCATAAAAAAATACTTTATCACTGTTTATGCCATATATATCAGCAGCAGAATGAAGATACATGATCCCCTCAGTCAAGGTCCCGGTTTTATCAGAACAGAATATATTCATGCTTCCAAAATTTTCTATGGATGATAAACGCTTAACAACAACTTTTAAATCAGCTAACCTTTTTGCTCCTCTTGCAAGATTAACACTTATTATAGCCGGTAAAAGTTGAGGAGTCAGACCTACGGCTAAAGCAAGTGAAAAAAGAAAGGAATCCAGGAATGGGCGTTTTATAAAAATATTTACAGCAAAGACCACTATTACCAGAATACTTGTGATTTCCATTAAAAAATATCCGAAACGTTTGATGCTATGCTCGAATTCTGTCTCGGGAGGTCTTAATTTGAGCCGCTCTGATATTTTGCCGAATTCAGTTGATTTACCGGTATTAATTACTGCTGCTTTTCCTGTTCCGCTTACAACATTTGTGCCCATAAACAAACAGTTTGTCCGCTGGGAAATTGGAGTTTCCGGAGGTAATGTACCTGCTTTCTTTTCTGAAGGGTATGATTCTCCTGTTAAAGTTGATTCATTTACAAACAGATTCTCAGATTCAATAATCAGGCAATCGGCAGGTATGATATCTCCTGCATTAAGTATAATAATATCACCAGGGACAATGTTTTCTAAGGGGATTTCCATGTCTTTATTGTCTCTTAAAACATCTACCTTTATTCTGATAGTTTCCAGTAGCTTATTTATTGTGGTTGTTGCCTTAAATTCCTGCCAGAAACCTAAAACACTGCTAATAAGGACAATGGAAAGTATTATAGTAGTATCTGAAGGATCTTTTAAAAAAAAAGACAAACCGGCCGCAAAGATAAGGATTAATATGATAGGGCTTTTAAACTGAGAGATAAATATGGAAAATACACCAAATCTTTTTTTGGGTTTTAAGATATTGGGACCATAAAAAGATAACCGTTTTTGTGCCTCCCTGCTTGTCAACCCTTCATTTGAAGTTTCCAATTTTTTTATTATTTCTGCAGAATTAACATTCCAGAATAATTCAGATTTGGTTATCACTAAATTTCCTTTTTTTATGATAATTTTAAATACTTTATGAATTTTTCGCTTTCACAAGTTCTTCAAGCAGCAGAGTATGTTTTAGTAACTCCTGATCCTGTGCATCCAGGTGTTTTAATATATGACCGATGTCTTTATAGCTTGTCATTGTAGTTTTATATTCTTCCTCCGACCTTATTTCAGCGTGCCTGCCCTGTATATTCTGGCCAACCATGATTAAAGGCATAAGGAGAAGCTGGACAATATTTCCTATAAAAAGCAGGAAAGCAAAGGGGAAAGGGTCAAAAGGTTTATGACTAAAGTATGTTTGCCAGATCATCCAGCCCGCCATAAAAATTGCAAAAAAATAAACTGCGTACATTGTGCCTATTCCGGTGGTCATTGCCAATGCCATTCTGTCCTGCAAATTGAGGGTAGACTTGTGCTTTACATTTATATTCAGAGGCTCCGGTCTTTCATGTTTATGAGGTTCAATTAATCTCATTTTTTCTCCTTTGATTTAATTGTCTTTCCATATCTTCTCTTTTTATATTTTTAATTTTTTCAAGTACTTTTTTATCTTTAAAAGGTACCTGGGATGGCTGGGTAATCAAATTTTTTCGTATTTGCTCCTGATTCTAATAAAGTTTTTTAATTATTTTTTAAATATTATATCTGAGAACGCAACTTATTAGAATTAAGTGATTTTTATAAAATAAAAGATAGAATTATAAGCATGCCTAAATTATATTCAAAAAAGTCACTTGCCAAAAAATTTGGCATTTAAAAAGATTTATCGATACTGGTTGTTAATTCTCCTTACAACTGCAATTATTATTCAATATAAGATTATTTCTATGATAAAATAACTTTATGAAATCTATTAATGAGAGCCATAAAGAATATATAAAAATCATTAGAAAATTAACCCCTGAAAAAAAGCTTACAAAGTGTTTTGACCTGAATGAATTCACAAAAGCTCTTTTTCTAACCGGACTTCGAAACAGATTCCCAAATCTATCAGAAGAAGAAATTAAAAAAATATATCTAAAGAGAATTACTAAGTGTCACAATTTAAATTATTAGAAGAAATTGCAAAAAAATTAACTGAAAAAAATATTCCTTATATGTTAACAGGCTCATTAGTTTCCAGTCTGCAGGGTATACCCCGATCTACCCATGACATAGACATTATAATATCTATTAAAAATATCGACATTAATAAACTTATTGAAGCATTCTCCAAGGAAAATTACTATCTCGATAAAAAAACAATTGAAGAAGCTATATCAAGGAAAAGCCTGTTTAATGTACTGAGTCTTGATGAGGGCGACACCTGCGATAAATTGAGTTGCTATTCCAAATACTTTTCCAACTTATTTAAACTTGAATTCCAGCCATCCACCATTCCACTTTTTAGCATTTCTTCAAACTGGGCATAAGATTTAGGCCTTAAATACTCAATTGTAACCTTAGTTTTTCCTTGACCTACATTCTCAAAGCTTGTTATCACATTCGTTTCATCTGGCATGTTGGGGCTCATTCCAACTGATACAGGATTAACTTTAGTTCCATTTTTATCAGAGAAATAATCTGTAACAACCAGCTTTTCCATTGGAATGATTTCTTTATATATTCCAGCACTATATAAATCTTTATCAAATTCAGATCCTTTGGGTCCGTGCATGCAAAAAATATATTTCCCACCTACCCTTAGGTCAATTTTTATACTTGGTGCAGTAAAGCCTTCTGGCCCCCACCATTTCTTAACAGTATAAGGATCAGTCCATGCTTTCCAGACACTTTCACGAGGAGCATTAAATATTCTTTCAATAATAATTTCTTTTTTAACACCTTTCATGGAATTTACCACCTTTATTAC
>JAMCSM010000235.1 GCA_023380915.1 Actinomycetota bacterium
AAAAAAAGCAGTTTTACATAAAATTTATTTTACTGAAGAAACTGGTCAGAAATTTTTCCAGTTGCGGCATAAAAAAATAAAAATCCACTATTCTGAAAAAGATAAGTATAGCCATTAAAAAAATTACAAAAAAGAAAAGATAATAAATGATTTTTATTAATGAAATCTTCCACATAATAAACTATTATATACTAATCCATTGCAAATTTTCTAACTATTTTCTTTAAGGGAGAGAGCAGCCTTATTAAAATCTCCCCGTATTTTGAATAATAAATTTTATGTAAAACTGCTTTTTTTAAGGATTTCCTCCAGTAGACTCTCCATGCAAAATTTCTGTAACAATTTAAAATCTGGTTTCTTGGAAATTGCTTCATATTTAAAATGGTATCTGTTCGTGAAATAAATTCCCTGCCCGCATCATCCTCGATGAAATGATTTTTTAAGCTTAAATCATAGAGCGGAGTTCCGGGATAAGGTTCAAATATATAGATAACTACGCTGCTTGGCTGGACTTCTCTGTTAAGTTTGACAGTTTCCAGATGTATATTATAGGTTTCCAAAGGAAAACCTACTATATTGAAAGATTTCGTTTTGATTCCTGCATGCTTTGTCATTTTAAATGCAATCCTGATTTTTTCGTTGCTCATTTTCCTGTTTAAAACTTCCTTTCTGAATTTTTCATCACCCTGCTCTATACCCATTGCCACCCTATAGCAGCCTGCATCTTTTAAATCATGAAGCATCTCAGTTGTCAGGCTTTCAACTCTTGTGTTGATTTCAAAGGGGTACCTTATTTCTTTTTTAAATCTGGCGCAAAATTCCTCAACATATTTCTTATCTGCAGTAAAAACATCATCATTCAAATATATATATTTTACATTGTATTTCGAAACAACATCTTTTATTTCAGCAATCACATTATCAATACTTCTGAACCTGACATACCTGCCCTGCTGAAGATTTCTCAAACCGCTGTTGCAGCAATAAGCACAGCTGTAAGGGCAGCCCCGCGAAGACATAAAGATTGCACGGTCATAATCCGAATTAACTATCTTCTGATAATCAAACAGGTCCCTGTCTCCGAATGGCAGGCTGTCCAGATCCTCAATGAGAGGCCGTGGCATGTTTTGATATACCCTGCCGCCTTTTTTTATCCAGATATTTTTTATATCCATAATGTCCAGAGATTTTTCAATTTTATCTGCAAGTTCAAGAAGCGCATATTCGCCTTCACCAATACAGATTGCATCCAGGCCGCCGGTTTTCTCCAATTCCCATGGCGCCAGGGATACATGCGGACCGCCGCAAATTGTAAAAATGTTATAATTTTTAATTTCAGCCAGCATCATTTTAATATATTTAAACTGGAAACTGACCGTAGTAATTGCAATCAATTGCGGCTTGAATTCTTCGATTTTCCGGATAAGCGGTTTTATATCATAACTTCCGTAAAGATACTGAAGCGAAGTTGTATGGCCTGCTTTTTTAAGCACTGCAGATAACGATCCAAGGCCGAAGTGGTAGCTAAGAGCACCTCCTTTTACATTTATATCGGGGTAGACAAATAAAACTTTCATAATTAACTTTTAAAACTCTGGAATTTTTTTATTCTATCTATAAAGTTTAACCAAACTCTTAAGCATTAAAAATAAATTTACAAAAATAAGTTTAACAAATTAAACTTATTACAAAAAATTGTGCTACTTTATTTTTCCATTACCGTCCAGGTATTCAATAATAGTCCTGAATATGGTATTGGCCACAAGATCGCTTCCCGCCTGATTCCAGTGTAATCCATCACACCTTAAATATTTCTTTGGATCTGCCGACATCGGCGCATAAATATCAATATAGACAGCACCATTACTGGGACACAGGTCATTTTTTAAAATATCATTGTAAGTCCTGTAATCTGCTTTCCCTTTCCATCTTCCCGAGGTATCGATATATCCTGTACCATAAACAAAAACCTTCGCGCCGGTGCTTTTGGCTTGTTTTATAAGGATGTCCATATGATACCTGAAAAACGCTAAGCTGCCTCCTGCATCATTTGAACCGTATCCAAGTATTATTATCTGGGGATTATGGATCCTTACATCTTCATCGAATCTTTTTATCGCATCTACTGCCATTTCGCCTTTTACCCCTGTAGCAATCAAATTAAAATTTGCATGGACATAGGTTTTATCTAAAAGGTCCTTAAGAAGCCGGGGCCAATTTTCAAGTGACACAAGAGAATCACCCATGCATACAACTGTCTGAAAAATGTATGGATTGACTTCAGCTATTGCCGGCGGCATTTCAACTTTTATTCCATCTCCTTCAATATTAAATTTCGCTTCGATTTCCCCGCCGCCTGTAAAATATCCTGCAACAACCGCCCTGAAAGTAAAGGTCTTTTGTTCACCGGGTTTAATTTTATCTATTTTAAACTGCAGCAAAGATTTCTCTTGATTCCAGATTGCAGTCTTATCAGATGCCGAATCACCCTGGTAACCAGTCCCGGGGGGTATGGGACAATTTACCTTAATATTTAATGCATCAGCTTTACCGGTGTTTTTTACCTGGATTGTATATTTTATTAACTCCCACGCCCAGATATCTTTATCGTTTGCTGCTGAAACTGTTACTATTGAAGAACTCAAATCCGGAAGGCCGTATACAGCTGCCTCCAATGAAGCCTCATTTTTAATATTTAACCCACCGGCCTGGGAATAATCAAGTTGGGCAATATTTTTGAAATTTTCAAGATTGTTAAAATCATTGCCGATAACTGCTTCAAATTGAAGTTTCGCCGTGGAATTTTTGTTTAAACTATCAAGATTCCATAAAATTTTTTTTGTAAATGGATCATATCTCCCGCTAGAACTGATTGATTTTTCAATTACATTTAGTTTTGAAGAAACCATGTCAATAACCTTTATATTCTGGGCATTCATATTTCCCGAATTTCCCAAATTTATTGTAAAAATTACTTTATCCCCTTCATTGATATTACCGCCATTTTCATCAAACAATGTTATGCCGAATTCTTTGAAAACAGGACTGCTTTTTATTTTACTTTCTATCCGGTCAGGAATTTTATAAATTATTTTTTTACCGGCAGTCTCATAAATGAAAAGAATATTGTCATTTTTAATTTTATTTCCATTATCGGCAGGATCGCTTACCTTAACAGTATAACTTATGCTTCCACCTTCATTCTTATTTAAATTCCCTATCCTGAATTCGATGATTTTGTTTCCAGATGCCGGCATATCGCAGTTATTGTAAGTAGTAGAGGAAAAGGCAGTATTTTCAGGAATGGGTGCTGAAATTATTAAGTTCTTTACGGCAGTATTCCCGGAATTCTTATAATTGATATTATAAGTAATATAACTGCCAGGGTTAACTGTTCCATTGCCGCTTTGGGTAACATTATTTAATTCTTTATCACCAAAGTTAGATTTCAAATAAAAATAAAAATAATAAAATAAAGCACCAGCAAGCAACAATACAACAGTAAGGACTGAAACCATAATCCATGTTTTATTTTGTGATTGGACCAATAATAAAACCTCTTCTCTTAAGTTATATTTGCGAGTTCTTATGTATTCTTTGAATAATTTTACTGATTTTATAGCTTTTAATTATTTTTTTCAATTAAATACTAAGTCCGCAAATGTTAAAGAAATTATACTTTGATTTTGAAATTATATTCACATAAAAATTTATTGATTATGATAGAATAATAAAAGATAATTTTAAAAAAATAAAAAAAAATTTTTCAATGAATCCGGAAAAAGATTATCTCGTTTCAATCATCATGCCAGCTTATAATGAAGAAAGAACCATTGAAGAAATAATAAGCAAGGTGCACAGCGTTGAAATAAATAAGGAAATAATTGTAATAAATGATGGTTCGAAAGATAAGACCCCAGCCATACTTTCCAGTATAAAAGATAAATACAATTTAAAAATAATAAATTTAGAAAAAAACTACGGAAAAGGTTATGCAATCAGAAAAGGTATTGAGATCAGCAAAGGAGAAATTATCCTAACGCAGGATGCTGACCTGGAAACTGATCCGGCAGAATATCACAAACTGCTCGCTCCTATTGTTGAGGGAAAATCAAAAGTAGTTTTTGGTTCAAGGTTCCTGGGAAAAATAAATAATATGAATAAATTTAATTATTTGGGAAACAAATTTATGACATTCATTACAAATGTCCTGTATGGAATAAGAATTACAGATGAGGCCACTGTCTACAAAATTTTTTTAAGAGAGGTTCTGGATGGTATAGAGTTAAAATCAAAAAGATTCGAACTTTGCCCTGAGCTGGTCTCAAAAATCGCTAAAAGAAAATTCAAAATTATTGAAATCCCTATTTCTTTTAATGGAAGAAACAAGGATGAAGGTAAAAAATTAAGGCTTCGCGATGGGATTATTGCAATATGGACACTGTTAAAATACAGGTTTATTGATTAATTTAACGCACTTATGTAAATATTACTTTAAAATTCATGTTAAAAATTATAATATTAAAAAAATCTGATTTTCTTTATATGTATTTATAACAAAAGCATTTTTTTTATTATTAAAGAATTGTACCAGTTACAGGTTTTATTTAGATTTATCAAAAATTAAATTATAAAATAAAATGAAAGTAGTAATTTTAGCTGGAGGCCTGGGAACAAGATTAACAGAAGAAACTGAAATTAAGCCTAAACCAATGGTTGAAATCGGCGGAATGCCTATTATCTGGCATATAATGAAAATTTATGCTACACAGGGATTTAATGAATTTATTATTTGTCTTGGTTACAAAGGTTTTTTGATAAAGGAATATTTTGCAAATTATTTCCTTCATTTAAGTGACGTTACAATTGAATTATCCACAGGTAAAATAGAAGTTCATGACTGTAAGTCAGAGAACATAAAGATGACTTTAATTGATACCGGGATTCAAACTCAAACAGGCGGCAGGATAAAACGCATCGGCAAATATATAAGAAATGAACCTTTTATGTTAACCTATGGAGATGGCTTGGCTGATATAAATATTGTTGATTTAATTAATTTTCATAATGAAAAAAAGAAACTTGCTACTGTTACATGTGTCAGCCCTCCCGGAAGATTCGGGTCATTGATATTTAATGACAATGATGAAGTAATTAAATTTGAAGAAAAACCTCTGGATGACGGCGGATGGATAAATGGGGGTTTTTTTGTACTGGAGCCTGAAGTTTTAAATTACATAGAAGATGATAACACCTTCTGGGAAAGAGGTCCGATGACGAACCTTACAAATGACGGTCAACTTTCAGCGTACAAACATCATGGTTTCTGGAAACCAATGGATACTCTAAGAGATAAAATAGAACTTGAAAATTTATGGAAAAGCGGTACAGCGCCATGGAAAATCTGGGATTAATTAAAAAAATTTAATGAATAAAAATTATTGGAAAAATAAAAATGTGTTTATAACCGGTGCTACCGGATTTTTAGGTTCCTGGCTTACAGAATACCTGTTTAAATCGGGCGCTAATGTTGCGGCACTCATCAGGGATTGGATTCCTGAATCCGATTTGATAAACAAAGGATTTACCAATAAGATAAATGTAATACGGGGAAATGTTGAAGATTATTTTCTTATTGAAAGAATATTAAATGAGTATGAAATCCATACAGTTTTTCACCTTGCCGCGCAAACAATAGTAAGCATCGCCAATAATAATCCTATTTCTACTTTTGAAACCAATATCAAAGGAACCTGGAATATTCTTGAGGCATGCCGCAGAAACAAAAAAATAAAAAAAATAATAATTGCTTCGAGTGATAAGGCGTATGGCGATCAAATTCAATTGCCCTATGATGAAAGTTTTCCTTTGATTGGCAGGCATCCTTACGATGTTTCTAAAAGCTGTGCGGATTTAATTTGCAAAGCATATTTTGAAACTTATGCACTTCCCGTATGTATTACAAGATGCGGGAATTTTTATGGAGGCGGAGACTTAAATTTTAACAGAATTATACCAGGGACTATAAGATCAATCTTGAATAATGAGCCTCCGGTAATAAGAAGCGATGGGAGTTTCATAAGGGATTATTTTTATATAGAAGATGGAATGCTCGCTTATATCCTGCTTGCCGAGAAAATGGACAATCCGAAATTATATGGAGAAGCCTTTAACTTCAGTAATGAAATACAGATTACAGTACTGGAATTGGTAGATAAAATCCTGGAACTAATGGGAAGTAAGTTAAAACCGGTAATTTTAAACGAAGCGGGCAATGAAATTAAACACCAGTACCTGTCAGCCAAAAAAGCCAGGGAAGTTTTAGGATGGAAGCC
Source organism: Actinomycetota bacterium (assembly GCA_023380915.1). Next base: position 6,336 of record JAMCSM010000235.1, read on the forward strand.
AAAATTTGATCTGGAATCAGGCCTTAAAAAAACAATAGATTATTATAAAAATTTTTTCGCAATAAAAGGTGCCTGATTTCATTTTTATTTCCGGGCTACAGGAAAACTTAAATTCCAAAAACATTAAAAATCTAATAGACTGGAAAACTTTTTATTTCTATAAAAATTGAATCTTGATTATAAATGAAATTATCAGATTATGTTATCAACTTTTTAGTTAAGAATAAGATAAAATATGTCTTTGAAGTTGCCGGAGGTTCCCTGGCGCACCTGCTTGATTCATTATATGGACGGAAGGATATTTCAAGCATATCTATGCATCATGAAGCTGCTGCAGCATTTGCAGCTGAAGGTTATGCCAGAATAAGCGGTAATATAGGTGTAGCAATGGCTACCAGCGGTCCGGGAGCAACAAATTTAATAACCGGCATAGGAAGTTCTTTTTTTGACTCAATTCCATGTCTTTTTATGACGGGACAGGTAAACACTTATGAATTTAAGTTTGATAAGCCTGTAAGGCAAATTGGCTTTCAGGAAACAGACATTATAAATATAGTCAAACCAATTGTAAAAGATGCGCTGCTGGTAACAAAACCGGATAAAATAAAATATTTTATTGAAAAATTAATAAATGCTGCAAAATCAGGCCGTCCCGGACCCGTATTGATGGATATTCCTCTTGACATCCAGAGAGCTGAAATAGATCCTGAACATCTTTTAGGGTTTGACTATGCCCCGGATGATAAAAATGCTTTTGATGATAAGGTTCTTATGAAGATTATTGATGAAATAAAAAAATCTGAAAGGCCACTTTTGCTGGCTGGAGGCGGAATAAGACTTGCAAAAGCACAGGATGAACTTTCCAGGTTTGTGCGAAAGAGCGGAATACCAATTGTCACAACATTAATGGGAATTGATTCTTTCCCTCATAATAATAAAGCTTTCTCAGGCATGATAGGAAGTTATGGAAACCGTTACGCAAACCTTGCAGTTGCAAACTCTGATCTGCTTCTTGCTTTGGGAACGCGCCTGGATACAAGACAAACCGGTACAAAACCGGAAACCTTTGCAAGGAAAGCAAAAATCATTCATGTAGATATAGATCCGAATGAGCTGAACAATAAAATAAAAGCAGATTACCCTGTAAATTGCGATCTGAAACTTTTTCTGTCTTTATTGAATGATTTTGATCTGGATTTAAGTAAAGAAGAAAAATTAAAATCATGGAAAAAACAAATAAGCAGCTATAAAAGAAAGTATCCGTCCTTTGAAATGCCCGATAATATTAAAAATTTAGATAACAAAGGAAAAATAAATCCCAATTATTTTATGCATAAATTATCCGGTTTCCTGCCTGCTGATGCCATCGTATGTGTTGATATTGGCCAGAATCAGATGTGGGCTGCGCAAAGCCTGGAAATAAAAAAACATCAGAGATTTTTAACCCAGGGCGGAATGGGAGCCATGGGTTCATCCATGCCTATGGCAATAGGCGCTTCATTTGCAGACCCTGCTAAAACAGTTATAGTAATCACAGGTGACGGCGGATTTCAACTCAATATTCAGGAGCTGCAGACAATTTATCATCATAAGCTTAACATCAAGATAATACTTTTAAATAACGGATGTTATGGAATGGTAAGACAATTCCAGGAACAATATTTCAACTCAAGGTTTCAATCTACAGTTACCGGATACAGCTGCCCTGATTTTACAGCTGTTGTCTCGGCATACAAAATTAACTCGGATAAAATAACAGCACAAAGCGATATCGATAAAAAACTTAAAAAACTTTTTAAAGACAAGAAACCGGGATTTTTAGAAGTCAGCATCACAGCAGATTCCCGGGCATTGCCCAAACTATCTGTTGGCAAACCCGTTGAAGACCAGGAACCATTTCTATCCCGTGATGAATTAAAGTCAAATATGATAATAGATATTATTGATTGATTAATTGATTTAATTTTTATGGAAAATGAAGAAAAAATAAAAAAAGAAATTTTTGATAAAGTTAAAGAACTTTACAGATTAAAAAAAAACAGCAATGCATTTGTTCCCGGAAAAACCTTTATCAATTATGCAGGAAGATTTTATGATGAAAAAGAAGTAAAAAGCCTTATAGATTCTTCCCTGGAATTCTGGCTTACAGCAGGAAGATATGCCGGCATGTTTGAAAAAAATTTAGCAAAATTCCTTGGCTCGAAATATTGCATTCTTGTAAACTCGGGTTCTTCCGCAAATCTTCTGGCGATCTCGGCTCTGACATCTGACAAATTAAATAAAAAGAAATTAAAACCCGGTGACGAAGTAATTACAATTGCATGCGGCTTCCCCACTACATTAAACCCCATAATACAAAATAATTTAATTCCTGTTTTTGCTGATATTGATATAGGAACTTATAATATCCACATAAGTCAGCTTGAAAAGATAATTACAGAAAAAACAAAAGCAATATTTATTGCCCATACCTTGGGCAATCCTGCAAATCTCAATGACATAATGAAAATTGTAGAAAAATACAACTTATGGTTTATAGAAGATAACTGTGATTCTCTGGGTTCAAAATATGGAGGGCATTACACAGGTACTTTTGGTCATATTTCAACCTGCAGTTTTTATCCGGCTCATCATATAACAATGGGTGAAGGAGGAGCCGTCCTGACTGATGATCCTGTCCTGAAAAAGATTGTCCTTTCATTCAGGGATTGGGGAAGAGATTGCTGGTGTGAACCGGGAAAAGATAATACATGCGGTTTGAGATTTTCCAGACAATTTGGGGATTTGCCATTTGGCTATGACCACAAGTACGTATATTCGCATATTGGATATAATTTAAAATTAACGGATATGCAGGCAGCCATCGGAGTAGAGCAATTAAAGAAATTGCCTGATTTTATTGAATCAAGAAGAAACAATTTTTCATTTTTAAAAAAAGAACTGAAAAAATATGAAAAATATTTTATTTTGCCGCAGTCAGCAGAGAATTCGGAGCCCAGCTGGTTTGGTTTTCCCATTCTTGTTAAAAATACTTCTCCCTTCACCAGGGATGAAATTGTCGGATTCTTAAATAAAAACAAAATTGCAACCAGAATGCTTTTTGGCGGGAACCTGCTGAAACAACCAGCTTATAAGCATATAAAATACAGGCTTCCGGTTCCTCTAAAAAATACAGACCTTGTAATGAATAACCTTTTCTGGATAGGAGTTTATCCGGGGCTGACACTTGAAATGTTGAAATATATGATTGAGATTATTGGAAAGTTTATTAAAGAAAAGAGCTGATATCAAAACCAATGGTTTCCAGCAATATGGAACAATTAAAAAAGCATAAGACTTTTAAAAATAAAAAAATTGCAATACTGGGCGCAACAGGACATATAGCTAAAAATATTATTTCCAGATTTATAAAATTAGAAAATTGCAGTTTGTATCTATTCGCCCGTTCAGGGGAAAAATTAAACAGTTTTTTAAAAAGTTTAGTTTCCGCTGATGCTATTAAAAATATAGGTTTGAATGATTTTAATAATGAAAAATTTGATACTGTTATTAATTGCACAGGTGCAGGTGATCCGGAAAAGTTAAAAAATATTGGTCCGGAAATTTTCAGGCTGACTGAATATTTTGACAATTTCATCTTAGATTATTTAAAAAATAACAATGACTGCATTTATATGAATTTCAGCAGCGGTGCAGCATTTGGAACTGATTTTTCAATGCCTGCAGATGAATATAAATGCAACTCAATTAATTTAAATAATATTAGCGAAAAAGATAATTATGGAATTGTAAAGCTTTACTCCGAAGCAAAACACAGGTCTTATAAAAAACTTAACATTGTCGATTTAAGAGTATTTGCATTTTTCAGCAGGTATATTGATATAAAAGCAAAGTATTTTATAACTGACATAATTTCATGTATAAAGGAAAGTAGAGAATTTTTAACAGGCTCTGATAATTTCATCAGGGATTATATTCACCCGGATGATTTGTTTAATTTTATAAATATTTGTATTAATTTAGAAAAAATCAATGATGCGTTTGATATTTACAGTTTAAAGCCGGTAACAAAATTTGAAATTCTGGATTATTTTTCAACCCATTATAATTTGAAATATAAAATAATATCCGGTACTTTGGAAGAAAGCATTACCGGGCGCAAGGATAATTATTACTCAATTAACAAAAAAGCTGAAAGAATTGGATATCTTCCGCAGCATTCTGCAATGGAGAGTATTATTAAAGAATCTGAAAAGATTTTAAAATAAAATCACATTTATTTCATAATTTTCAAAATTAAAATTTTATTGCAATTAATTTAGAAAAAGTGATAGACTTTATCCTTAAATAATTCATAAAACATCTTTCCCATACTTTTTAAAAAGTTTTATTTGAATTATATCAAAAAGATAAAGGTGCATTTTCAGAAATGTGATATATGAAACTGACAGTTATAGTTACCGTCTTTAATGAGAAAAACACTATCGTCAAGGCAATCGAGGAAGCCAAAAGCTTAAATATTGACAAGGAAATAATTGTAATTGATAATTGCTCGATTGACGGATCCGCAGAAATTCTTAAAGGTATAAAAGATAAATCTGTTAAAATTGTTTTTCAACCGCAAAATTATGGTTATGGACAATCGGTTAAAACCGGCTTATCTATAGCAAAAGGTGAGTTTCTTTATGTACATTATTCTGATCTGGAATATGATATAACTTCAGTCTACAATATGCTCGATTTGATTGAGCAAGAAAATCTGGATGTAATATTTGGCTCAAGACTTTATAATTTTAAAAAAAATGTACATTCAATGTTTTTACTATCAAAAGAGAGGCCC
>JAMCSM010000236.1:0-3699 GCA_023380915.1 Actinomycetota bacterium
GGCCTGTTTTTTTTATCTAAAATTATACAGCCGTCCCCTTCTATAACAAACATAAATTCTTCACCTGTATCATGAGAATGTTCTGTTGTGTTTTTCCCGGGAGCTATTTCTACAATACCAAAAGTTAAAAAATTTGTTTTCTCTATCACTGGAAGTTTTAGAATGACTCCGTCTCCCCTTTGTATCTTTTTTTCCAATGTCTTCTCGTTATAAATACTCATATTAACCTCCGTATCATTATTTTTATGCCTCCAGTAATTTCCTTAACTCCAAATCTCCTCGCTCTCGGGAATTTTCCGTTCAATAGGATACCCTATTCTTGTAATATTCATTAAATTCTTATATGTCAAATTTTCTGATAATATATTGTTTTCCCATGTGCCACAGCCAAGAGTTGTAGTGGGGGCATAACCAATATTAAATCCTCCGCCTGCATTAAAGTTGCAGGACTGATTTACAACTACACGGGCTACATAAACAGCTCCGGCAAGTTCTTCTATGTGCTCTTTGGTATTGGAATGTATGACAACAGAATGTCCTTTTCCCTGAATCTCCAGATTGAATTTCGCAATTTTTATAGCCTCCTGAAAACTTGTATATGCATATATCATAGTTACTGGTGATAATTTTTCCTGTCTTAGAACTTTATCCTGTTTATTTATGTCTCCTTTTAAAAGAATTATTTTTGCATCTTGGGGTATATCTATTCCAGCATTTTTTGCTACAGTATAAGCAGATACTCCCAATGATTCCTTTCTTAGAACAGCATCTTTAAATAAAGAATCCTTTATTTTTAATATATCTTCATCATTGTCTATATAATGCGCTCCACCTTTTATAAAAGACCTTACTATATCATCATACTTTTCTTTAGGAACTATAACTGCCTGTTCAGAAGCACATGGAAGACCGTAGTTAAAAGACCTGCTTGCAATAATTTTCTTCGCTGCATCGTCAATATCGGCATCCCTATCAATAATAGCCTGGACATTCCCGGGACCGACACCATAAGCAGGCCTCCCGCTTGAATAAGCTGCTTTTACCATACTCATTCCTCCTGTAGCAACAACTACATGAACGGAACTCATAAGTTCTTGAGTTGATTCCTTGGTGGGTTCTTTTATAAATTGAATAAGGTTTTCAGGAATACCATATTTTGAAATAGCATTGATTACTAATTCAGCAGCTCTGGCAACAGTTTTTCTTGCACTCGGATGAGGGGCGTGTATAACCGAATTGCCACATTTTAAGGCAAACATGGAATTTGCCATAAAATTTGTAACGGGTATTGTAACAGGCAGAACTACTCCGACTATACCTGCAGGTTTTGCTATTTCTACCATATTCAATTCTTTATCTATATTTATAATTCCAACTGATTTCTTGCCTTTTAGACTATGCCAGATAATTTCAGCTTTTCTTTTATCCTGTAAAATATTATCCTCGTAATTTCCAATCCCGGTTTCTTCAACAGTAATTCTTGCTAACTCTTCAGCATTGTCGTAAATTGTTTTAGCTATTTCTCTAACCACCAGGTCAATTTTTTGCTGAGAAGCTTTTTCCCAAGTACCCAGAGCAACAAGTGCCTTATCTATCATTTTGCTAATGCTATCCATACAAATCAATAATCCTTTCGTTCTATTTCATTTAAATATTCTTTTAGCTTTAAAGCCCATTTTAAATGTGGAGGGTCATACATAACTCCATTAATATTTATTGCGCCCTCCTGCTCAAATTTATCCTTATTTTTTAAAATGACTTCCATCTTTCCAATTTCTTCATCGGCAGGTATAAAACAGCTATTAAGAATATCAATCTGGTTTGGGTGAATTGCAAATTTGCCATTGAAACCCATTTTTAATATTTTTATTGCTTCCGATTTCAGTCCCTGGCTATCACTAAAATTTTTATAAACAGTATCAATTGCCAACAAGTGATTTGCTTTTGCATAAATCAAAACAGTCATTCTGACAAAATCAAGTAAATTATCGGTTACATCAGTAAAAACATTTATTTCTCTTGTAAAATCTTCCCATCCAATTGCTAATGCTAATATCCTTTGATCAAAATTATTAATTTTGCCAAGTTCTAATATCCCTTTTGGATTTTCAATCATCAAAATAAATTTTATTTTACCAGTTTGAATACCCTTCTCGTTTTCTTTATCTGATATGAATTTGAAAGCTTTTTCTAACATGTTGGTATTTTCAAACTTAGGAATCACGTATCCAATAATTTTAGTACTTATTGTTTCTTTAATATCTTTGTAAAAATGATCCGTACAAAGTTCATTAGTCCTGATAAAAATATTTAACTTACTATTTTTATCTATTGTTTCCAGTTTCTTTTTAATATTATTTCTTGCAAGCTCTTTTAGCTCAAATGGCACGCTATCTTCAAGATCTAAAATGAAAGCATCAGGATTCAAAATCTCAACCTTATTAAGCATCTTTGCGCTGCTCGAGGGAACAAAAAGTAAAGATCTATATATTTCCATTTTTTTATTAATTTAAAAACAAATTCATTTATAAATTTTTATGTATTCCTTAACCAATTCAGGATCAGGCTCTACAAAACCCTTATAAGCAACCTCAATATTATTAATCGCATCATCATAATCTTTATAAATACTTGAACCTACTCCACCAAGCAATGCGGCACCTAAAAGATTTACTTCTTCTTCTTTGGCAATATATTGGGTTTTGTTAAGAATGCTTGCTCTGATTTTTAAAAAAGCATTATTTTTTGTAAGACCGCCAAAAATTAAAATTTTTTTCTTCTCACCGGTACTTTTTTCTAAATTTTCCAGTTGTTTCTTATCAAGCAAACATAAATATTCTAAAACTGCCCTGTAGATATCACCCTTTGTATTTGAGGTTTTCAAATTTAATATATTAATACCAGGAAGATCCCGTGTATTTTTTATTTCATTCCCAGAAACATATATCCTAACTCCATTTGCACCTGGAATTGAACTATTTATTTCTTTTTCAAATCTTATATAATCTTCATTGAAAAATTCTTTCTTTTCGTCCCCAAATAGAATCTTCAAAATATATTCTACCAATGAGCCATAGCAGGCGACACTATTACCCCTGCAATGATATTTATTTGGATAAACATGCGGAATAACCCAGGAAAAATTATCAAATAAATCTTTTGTATTTGTTTTTAACAATTCTTCTCTAACAATAACTTTTCCAATATTGGTCAATCCAGCGGTTCCGGTAAAATTTGGGGTAAATTCTATTTTATCGGAGATTCCTACTCCTAAAGCAAAAAGACCGCACCAGGAATCGTGTCCCGCCAGACTCACGGGTATGTCATAATCAATATCCAATAATTCCTTGCTTTCACTATTTACAAATCCAGTAAATTTTCCACTTTCTATTAATTCGGGAAAGGTAACTTTAGAAATTTCATTTATCTTAAAAAGCCTGTCAGACCAATCCCTTTTTTTTGTATCGAGCAGAAGAGTTGAGCCTGCCTGGTTGTAATCCATATATCTTGTACCGGTAAGAATATAGTTAACAAAGCCATCGACATTTAGCCAGCAAGCTGCATTTCTATATACATCCGGTTTATATTTTTTATACCAATTTATTTTATGCGCTGAATAAGTAAAAAAAGGCTTAAGATGACAAATCTCGTATACTTCTTCTTCGGATATTTTTTTTGCAAATTCTTTGGCTTGCTCTT
>JAMCSM010000236.1:3752-6176 GCA_023380915.1 Actinomycetota bacterium
CGCTGCAATACCAGGCAATTGCATTGTCAATTATTTGGCCATCTTTATTTAAAGGATAAACTGCTTCTCCGCACGACCCAATACCAATGGATAAAATCTTATACCCTTTATTAATTACTTCCTTTAACATTTCAAAAAGCATGTTTCTCTGATATTTCCAGTTAAAATAGTAATGACCTTGCTCTGTTACAATAGGTATATTTTTCCTGCTGGTTTCATAAAGCCTCCTACCTTTTATGGTAAAAGCTCCCACTTTCATATTTGTGCCGCACATATCAGTACCAATCAAACACTCTTTCAAAATAACCTCCTGCAAAAATAGAACCAATTATTTATGCCGATTAGATCTAAATTAATAAACTTGTTCATTATGCTTTTCCATCCGATTTTATAGCTTTTATATAATTTTTGAGCTCTTCTTTCCAGCCATTATCTGCAGCTTCACTAATATTTTTTAAAAGAAGTGCTCTTGGGCTTTTGTTATCTTTATTCTTTTCAATGTATTCTTTCTGAAAATTCATGGCAGCCTTGCTAAGATAAGACTGCATATTAAACTTTACTATCCCTGATTCTGCAAGTTTGGTCATATCTTCATATGGAAGACCCGAAGAACCATGCACCGTTAAAAAAGATGGTACAATATCTACTATTTCTTTAACCCTTTTGTAATCAATTTCTGGTTTTTCTTTATAAGTACCGTGTAAATTACCCACGGATATAGATAGGATATCTACCCCGGTATCTGCTACAAATTTTTTTGCTTCCAAAGGTATCGTATATGTTATTTTTTCAGTTTCTCCTATATAAATACCATGGGCAACTACTCCTATGGCTCCTTCAACTGCAACATTTATGGAATGGGCGATTTTAACTATTTCTTTTGTTTGTTTTACATTTTCTTCATATGGAAGATCTACGCGATCAGCCATAATACAATTAAACCCTGCATGTATAGCCCAAATACTATCTTCAAACTTTGCTCCATGATCGTTATGAATTGTAACAGGCACTTTTGCGAGTTCTGCCAGATATCTGGCTATCCCGCTTTCAAATACTTCATTTCTTCCGTAATCTTTAACAAAGCTAAGTATGATAGGGGATTTTAGCTCAACTGCAGCCTCCAGAGACATCCTGATCGATCTTTCATCCCATATAGTTGGTGCTGCAACTCCGAACTTTTTTTCTTTTGCATAACTTAAAATTTCCTTCATTTCTACTAACATTTTTTCTCCTTATACAATAATTCATATTTAGAATTTTAAATTTGAATTAATCAAATAATTTAGAACCATACAGTTCCCACCAGTTATATTTAGATTGGTATCCCAATATTTTTTTTGCTTTATCACTGGAGTAGAGAGGTTGCCTGCCTTTTAAATCTTTCTTAAATGGAACATTTTCAAAATGAAACAGTTTTATTAAATCTTTTGTCAGATATTTTGTTCCGTTATCTTCCATATTGCCAATACAAAATATCTCATTTTTTCCGGTTAAGTCTTTATTTTTTACAGCAAGAACGAAAGCTGATGCAGCATCTCTTACATCATTGTAGGAAAATATGTAGCCTGACCAGACCTTATTCTCTCCCTTGCCAAGCAAACAAGGTACCAGTGGCATAAGCATCATTCCAAAATTGCTTAAATTTTTATGATAAGTTTCTATGCATCTGTAAATCTCAAGTTCGCTTAGGTTGGAAACATCATTTAGCTCTGGATTGGAACTTATGGGTATCCTGATATGGCTAATTCTTAAACCTATGGCAGTAATACCATACTTATTATTAAAAAATCTTGCAATTTCTTCACATATCTTTTTGCTTGTTCCATAAACGTCTAATGGCTTCTGAGGGAAATCTTCATCGACAGGCAGGTATGCAGGTATAAATTTATCTTCTGCAGATTTTCTGAAATTATAGCCATAAGTTGCGTCGCTGCTGGCATAAATAATTTTATTTATGCCAATATCATATGCTGCTTTAAAAACATTAAAGGTTCCTGTTGTATTTACATTAAATACAGTCTCCGGAGGAAAATCAGTTATTGCTCCGATAATAGCTGCCAAATGAACAATAACGTCTGCATTTTTAAAGGCAGACCTGCAGTCATCAATATTTAATATGTTGCCCTTATAACATTTAGAACCTTTAAAAAAACTATCGTACTTCTTATTAGGTTCATTGATATCAAAAATAGTTACTTCAGCACCGGATTCAATTAATTCTTTTACTACATATCTGCCTAAAAAACCCAACCCGCCTGTTACTGCTACTTTTAGATTATCCATTGCACTCCTTATATATTAGATTATTATAATAAATAGACAGTCAATATTTATTTTTATGAAAGAATTTTTGTTGAATCAATAATTTCATTTAATTTGTTCCTATAATATTTAAAATTATTCCAGGAAACATCAGGCGGGTTG
>JAMCSM010000237.1 GCA_023380915.1 Actinomycetota bacterium
CGCTTATTATATCATTGAGCGCGTCATAAATTTTTAAGCTGTCGATTCCATATTGTTTACACTGTTTTATGAATTTTTTAATAATATTATTTGAATAAATTTCCATTCCTACCAGGTTTTTTGCTCCAATCAAAGCCTGAAGTGTGGTTGAAGGATTTTTTTCTTTGATATAATAAGCGATTTCAAATGGAGATCTGTAAAGATAACTCCCAAGAATTTCTTCAAAAGCCGATCCTCCAAAAATTTCCAAAGTATCAAATTTTATACTGCTGATATTTTTTGCGGCATCATCTAAAATTTTTAAATCCATATATTTAGGTTCGATGCTTTGGAATAAATCTTTTATGGTTGTATCTGTAATTTTTATTTTTTTCATATTCTGCCGGTTAGAAAAATTATAAAGTTTTTATTTCACTGATTTTATTAATATTTAAAATAATAAGAATTTTTAATAAATCAATCAAAACAAAGGGGGAAATTCCCAGGTTTAATGTTTTGATTAACAAATTCACGGAAAAACTTGAGCCACTTATATGCATAAGATAACCCAGCAGCTGAATAAAACCACAGGTATAAATTAATGCAAGACCGGCTATACAGGAAATAAACATGATAACAGTTTTGTCATTTTTATTTAAATCATATTTTATTAAATTCTCATCATTGATTTTTGGAGCAGGCAGTCTTTTTAAGGCAAAAGATTCAAAAATATAGCCGGTTATAAAACTTGCAAATAAGAATCCGATTATATATCCTCCCGTAGGTCCTGTTAAAGCAGCTATTCCACTATGAAATCCTGAAAATACGGGAAGTCCTGAAAGACCAAGTATGATATATTCCGCCTGGCTTGCCATTGCCCACCTTCTGCCAAGAAAGAAAGGGGAAATCAGAACCGTTAAAACCTGCATTGTAACCGGTATTGGTGTGAAAGGCAGGTACAGAAATGTATTTGCCGAAATACCCATAAGAATGGCAAAAATTAATGAGAAGGTTAATTTTAAAATTATGTTCTCAAAGATTTTTTTACTTGAAGCTGTAATCGGACTGCTTTCAGAAGCTAAATTGTTTAAGTTCATTTATAAACCCTCTGTCCTTAATTTTTTATTTATTGATTAATTTTTTAAAAAAGACGCTTGAGATTTTATAAAGTTTCATATTATTATGAAACCTTAAGAATATTAAAACGTCTCTTAGTAAAAATTAAGTTTAATTCATTTTTTATAAAATACCGGAGGACATTATGAATTATTTTTTAACAGAAGAACAGAAGATGATTGTTGACATATGCAGGCAGATTGTTAAAGAAAGAATAATTCCACAAAGAGCTGAAATGGACGAAAAGTGTATATTTCCTGCCGAAATAATAAAAGAAGTCGGAAAAAGCGATCTTTTCAGGCTTTTTTTGCCCGAAGAATATGGGGGAATGGGAACCGGCATTTTTGAAGTCTGCCTGGCAACTGAAGAATTGAGCAAAGGAGATCTAAGTGTTGCAACCACTTATGCGGCAAGCGGGCTTGGATTTATTCCCATACTTATTATGGGAAGTGAAGAGCAGAAAAAGAAATATCTCCCGCAACTGGCAAGCGGTGAAAAATTGGCAGCTTTTGGACTCACGGAGCCGGATGCCGGAAGCGATGCAAGTTCCATAAGAACCAGAGCAGTGCAGGATGGAGATTTTTATATATTGAACGGAACCAAGCAATGGATAACTAATGGTGGAGAAGCAGAGATTTATACAATATTTGCAATTACGGATCCGGTAAGAGGGGCAAGAGGGGCAAGCGCATTTGTAGTAGAAAAAGGAACACCTGGTTTTGAATTTGGAAAGAAAGAGAATAAGCTTGGGATAAGGGCATCTGCAACAAGGGAATTGATTTTCACAGACTGCAAAATACCGAAAAGCAATCTCCTGGGTAGAGAAGGTGTAGGTTTTATTACAGCAATGAGAACTTTTGAACAATCAAGGCCGGCAGTAGGAGCTCAGGCAGTAGGGGTGGCCCAAGCAGCACTGGAGGAAGCAATAAATTATTCAAAAATCAGAAAGCAATTTGGGGCACCGCTATCTTCTTTCCAGGCTATTCAGCACATGCTCGCAGATATGTCTACACAGGTTGAAGCCGCAAGGGCACTTGTTTATCATACCGCAAAAGTTATAGACAGTGGAGAAAAAAATATTGCCAGGTTGTCAGCAATGGCAAAACTTTTTGCTTCGGATGTAGCAATGAAGGTGACAACCGATGCAGTGCAGATACTGGGGGGCTATGGTTTTATGAAAGAATATCCTGTAGAAAAAATGATGAGGGATGCTAAAATAACCCAGATTTATGAAGGCACAAACCAGATTCAAAGAAACATAATAGCACTGGACCTTATAAAAAGGGGATTCGAAGAATAGAATAATAATTGAGTTCAAAGTATTTAAAATCGCATTACTTTAAAAAAGGTGATAAAAATAAAGATTGTAGTATGCATAAAACAGGTCCCCGGAACAACAGAAATAAAAATAAATCCGGAAACAAATACTCTTATAAGGGAAAACATTGAAAGCATCATAAACCCGTTTGATACATATGCTATAGAAGAAGGCGTCAGGCTTAAAGAAAGACTGACAGGTGCAGAAGACAGCACCCAAAAAATTAATAAAGAATATTGCACTGATGAAACTGAAGTAATAAGCCTCACAATGGGACCGCCTCATTCGGTAGAGGTATTGAGAGAATCAATTTCACTTGGAATCGACAAATCTGTGCTTTTATCCGACAGGGCATTTGCAGGAGCCGATACGTGGGCTACAGCATATACTTTGTCAAAAGCTATCCGTAAAATCGAAGGATGGAGGCTTATAATCCTGGGAAAACAAACTCTGGATGGAGATACAGGCCAGGTGGGTCCTGAACTTGCACAGATATTAAACATACCTTTTATCGGATATGCAAGCAGTGTTATCGAAATAAATCAAAACAAAATGATTGTGAAAAGACTCATGGAAGACAGGTATGAAACAATAGAGACCAGGCTTCCTGCTGCAATTTCTGTTGGAAAAGAAATAAATATACCGAGAGTCCCTTCTTTAAGAGGCAAGCTGAGGTCAAAAAGTGCAGAAATACCTGTATGGGACAGAAATTCTCTTGGGCTGAATGAAGATGACGTGGGACTTTCAGGATCTTTTACACAGGTAATAAAAATTTTTACGCCCCAGACAAAACATGAGACCAGGATGATAGCTGGAAACTCCGAAGAACAGGCTGATGAATTGTATAAAAAATTTAAAGAAATAAATATTATTTAGTTACTTAATTAATAAATGTCAGACATTAAAGTTGATCTTGAAAGTTGTACAGGCTGCAGTTTATGCAAAAATGTTTGTATGTATGATGCTGTAGAAATAAAAAAGGGGAAAGCAATCATTAATGATAATTGTATATTTTGCGGTGCTTGTATAGAAATTTGTAAATTTAAATCAATAGAAATAACGGGAATAAAAAAATCCGAAAAAGACCTTTCCAATTATAAGGGTGTTTGCGTGTTTCTTGAAACAAATGATAATACAGTATCAGAAGTAGGATTTGAACTACTGACAGCCGGAAGAATTTTGGCTGATAAATTAAATACGGAATTATCTGCACTGATTGTCGGCAGTAATCTGAACAGCATTTTTCCTGAAATATTCGAATTCAACCCCGATAAACTTATAGTACTAGATGATCCTGTTTTTGGTGAAAAATTTGACGATATATTTGCCAAAGCCATAGTCCAGGCAATAGAAAAATACAGGCCTGAAATTTTTATAGCAGGTGCTACAATGTTCGGACGTACACTGGTTCCAAAAGTATCCGCAATAATCAAAACAGGTCTTACTGCGGATTGTACTGCACTTGCAATTGATGAAAAAGAAAAAATACTTCTTCAGACCAGGCCTACTTTTGGCGGGAATATTCTTGCCACAATAATAACAAAAAATTCCAGGCCCCAGATGGCCACAGTCAGGCCGCATGTGATGGAAAAGAAAAAAGAAACAAATACAAGCAGTAAAAATTTCAGCAAAAAGATTGAATATTTTAAGATTGATTCTTCAAAATTTAAAACAAAATATAAATTAATAAGTTTTGAAAAGGATACAAGTGAAAAAATAAATCTTACCGGGTATGATGTCATAGTATCAGGCGGCAGGGGAATTGGCGGACCGGATAAATTTTCACTTTTAAAAGAACTGGCAGATCTGCTGGGAGGTGTTGTTGGAGCATCAAGAGCTGCAGTGGATGCAAACTGGATATCTTATCCCCATCAGGTTGGCCAGACCGGCAAAACCGTAAATCCAAAGATATATATTGCATGCGGCATATCCGGAGCAATCCAGCACCTGGCAGGAATGCAGACTTCCGATATCATAATAGCAATAAACAAGGATCCCGAAGCACCGATTTTTAAGATTGCAAATTATGGAATAGTCGGTGATTTATTTGAAATAATACCCAAACTGATCAATAAAATTAAAAGCGGGAAATCTGTAATAATATAAGACACATCATTAATGTACCTATATTTATCAGAGGATAATATTATTTTTGATAATTTTTAAAATTTTATTGAAGTCTCCTGATTTTAAATAATATTCATAATATTTTTCAAAATTGTTGATTATTCTTGCAAGCAGCAATTCTCTTTTCACTTCTTCTCCAAGAATTTCTTTTATTGATATTGCTTTTATCTTTATATTGAAATTAATATCATCAAGGGAATTGTTTACATTTATCCCTACTCCAATATTTAAATAAGACAATTCTTTAATTTTTTCAGTTTCACAAAGTATCCCGCATAATTTGAAGTCTTTAAAATAAATGTCATTTGGCCATTTCACCTTAACATCGATCCTGTAATCTTTTTTGAGAATTTCAGTGATAGAAATTGAGGTGAGCAATGTAATCATTGGAAGATATTTTTCTGTGATCATGGGTTGAAGAATGATTGTAAACCACAGTCCGCCTTCATTGGAAAACCATGTTTTGTCAAATCTGCCGTGTCCCTTTTCCTGAATTTCCGATAATATTATCAACCCATTTAGTTTCTTTAAACTGTTTATTTCCAAAATTGAACCGGAATTATTTTTTGCAGATTTTAAAGGAGCTGTGCAATAAAATAAAGTTTCCATTTTAGAAGCGAAATTATTTGTAGAATCTATTTTATCAAAATAAAAAAGTTCTCTGCCAATATATTTTGTGTGTAAATTCAGATAAAAAGACTTCTTGTTAAATTTTTTCATTTTTGTTAGTAAAGTTTTATATTAATCTGATTTCAATAATTATCAGCAGATTTTATTACAATTATAATGTATTTTATAAGTTTTTTTATTGTGAAACTATAAAAATATAATGACGTCTAATTTAAAAAATCCATAAGGAAGAGTTACATTTGGGGAAATTAAATAAAAAAGAAATAGAAAAGATAATACCTCACAGAGATCCTTTTCTCCTGATCAATGAAATACTTGAAATGGAACCCGGTAAAAAAATTACAGCAGTAAAATATGTGAAGGGGGATGAATATTATTTCAAAGGCCATTTTCCTTCCAATCCAATAATGCCGGGTGTATTAATGCTTGAAGCCATTGCACAGGCCGGCGCTGTAGCTTTGCTTGTGCTTCCGGAAAACAAAGGTAAAATTGTCTTGTTTGCAGGTATTGACAAAGCCCGCTTTAAAAGGATTGTAAAACCAGGTGACGAATTGTTAATCGAAGTTGAGCTTACTGACTTCAGAATGAATATCGGAAAAGCAAAGGGAACGGTTAAATGCTCGGGAAGCCTTGTTTGTTCTGCTGAAATAATGTTTGCACTAAGCTAGAGATCAAATTTATGAGCAAAATAAAAAAAATCTTATTGATGTTTCCTGGCCAGGGGTCGCAATATGCAGGTATGGGGTATGACTTCTTGAACAGGAATTCTGATTATTTAAAATATTTTGACATTTCAAGCAAAATTGCTGGTCATGAGCTGCTGGACATAATAACAAATAAGAATGGGGAAGGAAACCTTCTTGAGCAAACAAGATACAGCCAGGTTTCAATTTTTACTCTGAGCTGTGCTTTTAATGACTTTTTATTCAAAAACACGATAGATAATAGTAAAAAGGACCACATTATTTCAGTAATTGGCCATAGTCTTGGCGATTACAGCGCAATTTATTGCTGCAGAATGCTTGAATTTGAAAAATCTGCAAAACTTGTTTCTTACAGGGGAAACATCATGAATGAAGCAGGCATTAATATGAATGGCATGATGGCTGCGATTCTGGGTTCTGATTTGGCATTAATTTCCGATGTTTTGAAAAAATACAAAAATAAAGTTTTTATTGCCAATTTGAATGAATACGCACAGACAGTTATAAGCGGATATAAAGATGATGTATTGAAGGCGGCTGAGGATCTTAAAAATGCAGGTATCAGGAAAATTATACCTCTGAAAGTGGGTGTTGCTTCGCACTGTCCTTTAATGATTGATGTCTCCAGGCAACTGGATAGTTTTATTAAAGATGATATTGAAATTTTTAACGCTCCAAAACTTGATTATTTTTCTGCAACCCGGGTATCTTATATTGATGAGATAAAAATAAGAGAAGTTCTTGTAGAGCAATTAGTCAATCCTGTAAAATGGCTTGAAAGTATAGAATTTATGCTGGAAAATAATTATGAATATTTTATTGAGGTAGGTCCGGGGAAAGTTTTATCAGGGCTTGTAAAAAAGATTGCCTCAAGGTCCGGGAAAAATGAAATTAAGGTATTTTCTACAGACAGCCTGGAGGAAATAGAAAATTTGAAAAATTTTTTTAGTACGGAAGGAATTATAAATGGATCTTAATGATAAAGTTGTTATCATAACAGGTGGCGCAAGAGGAATAGGCAAGGAAATTGCAAGGAATTTTTTACAAAAAGGTTCAAAAGTTTATATATTTGATGTAAATGAAGCTGAAGCCCTGACTGCATCAAAAGAATTCACAGCGATATATGGAAAAGGAAGATTTTTCTATTTCAATGTCGATATTACATACGAGAAAAAAGTTGAAGATTCAATTGAAACCATATCTGACGAAAACAACGGAATCGATATTCTTGTAAATAATGCAGGAATAACAAAAGATAATTTGCTTATCAGAATGAGTCTTGAAGACTGGAATAAAGTACTGGAAATTAATTTAACCGGATCCTTTTTATGCTGCAAACATGTTTTAAAGCATATGATAAAAAAAAGAAGCGGAAGAATCATAAATGTATCCTCTATTGTTGGAATACATGGCAATGCAGGTCAATGCAATTATTCAGCATCGAAGGCAGGTTTGATAGGCCTGACAAAATCACTTGCCCGTGAAGTAGCAAACAGGAATATAAAAGTAAATGCTGTTGCCCCTGGTTATATTGAAACCGAAATGACCGGAAAATTAGATGAAAAAATAAAGGAAAAATTAATAAATTCCATACCTTCGGGGAAACTTGGTAGTATAAGCGACGTTGCAAATACAGTTTTATTTCTTGCAAGCGATGAATCAGATTATATTACAGGTTCTGTAATCAATATAGATGGCGGAATGGGCATTTAGATTAACTGGATGAAAGGAAAAAAACAGTAAAATGGGAAATACTAACAAAAAGGGAGAAAAAAGAGTTGTAATTACAGGGATGGGTGTTGTAACTGCCATAGGCACAGGTCTGAGTGAA
>JAMCSM010000238.1 GCA_023380915.1 Actinomycetota bacterium
GCGATTATTCGACCCTTCTTACCCCAATAAATGAAGGTTATGCGGATGTTGTTTATGGTTCAAGGTTTGTAACTGTTCATCCGCGTCGTGTTATTTATTTTGGGCATTATCTGGCTAATAAATTTGTCACCTTTTTGTCTAATATTTTCACGGGTCTTAACCTATCTGATATGGAAACGTGCTATAAGGTATTGAACAGAAAAGCGATTGATATTATAACTCCCAAACTAGTATCAAATCGTTTCGGCATTGAACCGGAAATAACAGCTCACGTTGCAAAAAACAAATTAAGGGTTTACGAGGTTGGAATCTCATATAGAGGAAGAACTTATGCTGAAGGCAAAAAAATAAACTGGAAAGATGGTATTGCCGCAATATGGCATATCGTTAGATTTAATATATTCACAAAATAATTTATCCATTTTATAATTCCCATTTAGTCATTTATTTAAATCATTTAAAAAATTTATGAATCCTGAAAAAAATAGAAAATTTGAGGAAATGATAAATTGATAAATAAATGACTAAATGAAAAACAACAAATGACTAAATATCTAAAATATGCTTCTGTCATTCTCTTTTTAGTTTTTGTTGGTCTTCTTTTTACTTATGGTTTAAATGCTATCAACCAAGACCTCGGAAGGCATTTAAAGACAGGCCAGATAATTCTTGAAACAGGACATGTCCCTAAAACCAATACCTTCTCTTTTACAGAGCCGGATCATGTCTTTATAAATCATCATTGGTTGAGCGAAGTTGGATTCTATCTCATTTCATTATTCTCTGGGTTAAAAAGTCTCATAATATTCAAGTCAATTGTATTTACTTTAATCTTTTTAATCCTCTTTTGGTCTTTGCCTCCCAATATTAAGCCAGTCTACTTTATGGCCTCGTCTCTTGTGTTTATGCCAGTGTTATTGTCGCGAGGCGATGTCAGGCCAGAAATATTTAGCTATTTGTTTTTGGTTATATTTATTTTTGCCATTTTAAGAGCCAAATATAGAAATGAATATAAATGGTTGTGGGCCCTTCCCATTGTTGAACTGCTTTGGGTTAATTGCCATATTTATTTCCCTGTCGGGATTGGATTATTATTCCTATTTTTTATAGACAGGTGGGTATCAATACGAAAACTATCAGATAGTGTGGTAAAAAAAATAGGGTATATTTTGGGTTTATCTATGGTTACCACCCTGATTAATCCAAATTTTATTAAAGGCGCAATTGAGCCATTTACCATCATGGGGAATTACGGCTACAGCGTACTTGAAAATCAAACCCTATTCTTTATAAAAAACTACGGAATACTCCTCCAAAATATTAATTTTTTCATATTTTCTCTTGTTGTTGTTTTTATAAGCTTTATCGTTTATGTAAGAAAAAATCACAAACTCGCCATATTTGAATCTTTGGTTGTGATAGCGGTTTCGATATTATCTTTCCAGATGATACGAAATTTTGGATTATACGCATTAGTCGCCGCTCCTATAACTGCTATCAATTTAGGTGGGCACAAAAATGTTTTTAACCCAAAATATGAGAAGACGTCTTACATTATATTACTAGTCATATTGTCCGTGTTTATATGGGGAGTTTTGGGGGGACAATTTTATAGAGATGCGGGAGTTTCTGGAAAATTCGGCTTGAACATCCAAGAAAATGCAAAAGACGGAGCCGATTTTGTTATAAATAATAATATTTCAGGGCCAATGTTCAACAATTTTGATATAGGTAGTTATCTAATTTGGCGGCTTTACCCCAAACAAAAAGTATTTGTTGATGGCCGGCCAGAAGCTTATGGAACGGACTTTTTTGAAAATATCTATAAACCAATGCAAGAAAATCCACAAACATGGAAAGAATTATCAGATAAATACAATATCAATTATGTGTTTTTTGCTTATACCGATATTACTCCCTGGGCCCAAACCTTTCTTCAAAACATTTCCCAAGACAAAAATTGGCCGCTTATATACGCGGACCAAAGCGTAGTTGTATTCATTAAAAACACATCTCAGAATCAGCTCTTGATAAATAAATACAAGATAACTACTAAGAATTAGTAATTCTCAATTATTTTTAGGAATTCTTCCTTGCTTATATTTGGATTCTTAGAATTCTTGAAATATTCATTGGCTTTGGCTGTATCTCCTTTTTTGTAATAGGCATAGCCAAGAGCAAACTGTAAATTCACATCATTCGGATTCGCCCCATAACTTTTTATAATAGCTGATATAGCTGCATCATAATTTCCTGCCTTGGATTCGCTCATGGCATAAGCCACCATGTCATCTGGACTGAGGCTATAGCTGAATTTATTCCAAAAAATATCCGCTGCTTTTTTATACTGTTTAGTCTGAAAATATAGCCTGCTAAGATTAGACAAAACCGCGACATAAGAAGGATCAATTTGGAGAGCTTTCAAATAAAACTTTTCAGCATCAGAATATCTGCCCTCGTGCTCAGATATCAATCCTTCACTATTTAGGACCGGCAATTCATTCGGAGTAAGCTGATATGCCCTTTCAACCAATATTTTGCCTTCATTCCATTGGTTCTGCTTCAAATCATACTCGCCTAACACTGCCAGGGCGTGGGCGCTATTTGGCGACTCTTTGACCATGTCTCGATATAATGTACCTTCATCGGCCCAAACAGTGTTGCGGCTAATAGCGATTAGGCCGTAAAAAATTAAGAGTAGAATTAAAAGTGTCTGCCATAATTTTTGAAATTTCCAAGACATTAGTTTATCGATTAGAAAAGCCGTAATAATAACTAGCCCCAGTGAGGGTAGATAAAATTCTCTTTCACCCATAATAGTGCCTATAGGAAAAATGAAATTAGAAACAACCAAGAAAGAAGAAATAAATATCATTGCTCCCCAGCCTAAATAAGTATTTCGCGTCCTATCCCATAAAATAAAAACAATGATTGCCGCTAAAATAATTACCCCCAACAGAACATAGCTATTAAAAACAGAGTGAATTATGAGTATTTGATTAAATGAATAATCAGCAGAAAGATGAAGAGGAACAAATGTTTTCCAGATATATAGAACCATCACTTTTAAGGCCGTGTAAAAACGGCTTGCTGTATCTGTAAAGTGAAGCGGGTTAGCTGCAAAAGAAGTGTGAACTGTCAAAAAATATTTTTTTAAAGCGACATACCGTAATAAGCCATATATTATTACTGGGGGTAAGAAAATCAATAATCTATTAAAGCTATTTTTTAGTGTGCCCTCTTTGTTCCACAACCAAAAGATAAAAACTAAAGGCACAAACAGCGCGGCGCTTTCTTTTGAAAATAAACTGAACATAAAAAGTAAGGATCCCGGCCAATATTTCCTTTCAAACAGTAGCAACAAAGAACCAAGGGCAAACATAAAAGCCAGAAGATCGCTGCGACCTGATATAAAAGTAACTGCTTCAACATGAATCGGTAAAAGAAGGAATAACCCCGAAGCAATATAGGAAACTCTCTTAGAATTGAATAGTTTTTGGCACAAGAGAAAGACCAAAAGAACATTTATGGCATGGAAAAGAATGT
>JAMCSM010000239.1:0-1934 GCA_023380915.1 Actinomycetota bacterium
ATTATTACTCATTATTTCTCCCTATCAAAAAATTATAAATTCTATCAAAGTTCCAGCATATTAATTTGCAATAACTCACATATTTTTTTAATTTCAAATATAAAATCTCCGTGAATTAAGCAATAATGATTGGATGCTACATTTGTGGCAAATTCCTGCATACTTTTGTTTGTTTTAACTGCAATGTGAGGCCAGGTATTTCCAAAACCAATTCTATTCACCATGGAATCTGTTACATTTATTGTTTCACCTTTAAATAAATGCATTGTATATTTTCTATCTTCCCTTACAAGTCTTGCTACAGTTACAAAATCATTTATAAAGCTCTTGCCTTTATATCCAAATGCTCCACCAGATTTACCCTGGCATTGTGGTGCTATTGTTAAGTTTTCAAGTGCAACCTTTGGATCATTTGAATTAGCAGAATAGTAAAGTGAAGAGCCTCCACAATTTGATAGTATTATATAGTCCTTATCAATTAATTTTAGGTCACCAAACAATGCAGGAATTTTACCTCCAGTCAAAAGATTTAAGATACAGCAGGTAATTAGGCCTTTAACATCTCCCTCACAGGTTTCAGAGATTATTTTTTTTACTCCCTCGCAATCATTGTCAAATGGTATAAATGTGGGAATTGTGCATCCCGTTACCCCAAATTGTTCAGATAATGTAAGCTGGCATTTTAGAGAAATCCCTATCACGTTAGAAGGATAATATTCTAAAATTATATCTTTGGTTGCAAGATAAAATGCTATCTGTGTTTTTAATATTTCTTCATTTACCATCTTATTATCGAAGATTATTGTCGTATGATTATCTTTTAGCCAATTATAAAATTTTACAATTCTGCCTGGATTTTGTTTCATAATTTCAATGGCTTTTTTTATAATCAGGTATTGTTCTTCCTCATAAATCTCCTCTATCAAAAATGACTTTAGATACTCATAGTCATCTCTTAGCAGAGGCATGTTTAAAGAATACGATCCCCCAAATAAAATTATTGCAGATTTTTTTAATGAAGAATAAACTCCACAAGCATTTATGTATCTGAAAAGTAAACCGTAATCATCAAAAACTCTCGAATGAAATTTTGCAAAATTATTAACAGGTACTTCCAGCAGTGATGCACATACTGCGCCAAAATAGATACTTCCTGCCCACTGGGGCTCATTTTTTGCAAAAACTATTGTGGGAATATTTGTATACTTTGCTGCCAGATTTGCAAGCTGCGGCTCTGACCAATGGTAACATTCAAGAATTAAAACATCGGCTTTCTTATTGTTTATGTATTGTGCGGCATTTTTTACTTCATCCATTCCATCAAAACCAAAATTATAGGAATTTTTTCTTTTAACCTCAGTATGCGGATCAATTACCTCAAACCCTTTTGATAGTATTATACCTTTTAATTTATTATGAGAATCCTCTATGAATTTTTCCCTTGCACCCGGGTTTTCCTCATATCTTGGATCGGAAAAAGTCATAAGCGCAGTTTTTATCTTATCCATTTTAGTCTCCATGAATAATAGTTTTTTATTTTTTATCTCTTAAAATATGCCAGGCCTTTAAACTTAACTTTTTTAAAAAAATTTTTATTTAAGAGTTTATCTATTTATACCAATAGCATCATAAATTGCAAGAATATTCGCGATTGGAGTATCTGGAACCATATTATGTGAAGGACCTAAAATCATGCCGCCATTATTTGTCCATAATTCCTTAATTTTTTTCACTTCGTTTATGATATCTCCAGGTTTTTTTGATATTAATAACGATTGGGAATCCAGAGCTCCACAAAAACAAATATCTTTAGAGTATAATCTATGTAGAATTTCCAGTTGCATATTTTTTGCAGAAGTTTGCACAACATTAAATATGTCAATCCCACAATCAATCATCAATGGTAGGACTTCATGGACACTTCCACAGCAATG
>JAMCSM010000239.1:2006-5906 GCA_023380915.1 Actinomycetota bacterium
GATATAATTTTAGAGTATAATCTATGTAGAATTTCCAGTTGCATATTTTTTGCAGAAGTTTGCACAACATTAAATATGTCAATCCCACAATCAATCATCAATGGTAGGACTTCATGGACACTTCCACAGCAATGCCAGCTAAATACCAGGTTGAACTCTTTTGTCATATCAATTAATTTTTTATACAAGGACACAAAAAATTTTTTAAAAAGTTCTGGAGAAAAAATTAAACCATTCTGACCTGCAACGTCATCCCATGTTCCAAAATATTCTGCTTTACTTCCAAATTCTTTCAAAAACCTCCTGTTAAACTCAATTACAAATTCACCTACAATATTGATAATAAAGCCAGCCAACTTTTTATTAGAAACAAGGTCCATCAAGAAATTATTAAATCCCCTTAAATAAGCACACATCATAAAAAAACTTGATAAGTCTCCAATACATATGATACTTTCATTGTCATTTTTTATATTTTTATAATTGTTTTTATCTAATGCAGATTTTTTGTTTATAATGTTTTTAAAATTGAAATTATCAAGCTTTGAAATTAAAAATTTTTTATCGATATCACTTATAGTATATGCGTTTGCCCATGGGGCATTCTCTTCATCAAAAACATAATATTCAAAATCATAATTCTTGATTTTACCAATTTTTGTTTTTATACCTATTGTATAATATAAAGAATTATCAGCAGCAAATGGATACTTGGGAGATTGGCCGATATATTCAGGAACAAATGTAGTGAAATTACCCATTTGTGAACCTGAAGCCCAAAAATCTGCGCCTAATTTTTCTAAAAGTACTTTATAATTATTGGAAATATCGCATTTATTGTTAATGCCAAAATAATTCATAAGTTTTTGTGTAATATAGTTTGCAGCTCTATAAATAGTTGGAATTCTATCAACACAATTAAGATTTACTGCAGCAAAAAATCGATCCTTTTTATTCAATAATAGACCTTTACTATAAATTAGTATTCAATAGTCTCAATATCAAGCATTCTATTCAAAAATTTTAGTTCTTTTGAAACATCTTTATAAACTATACTGAAGTGATGCGCAGTTGCGATAGATTCAAGTTTTTCTATTCCATCAACATTGTCAGGTTTAAAATATATTGTTGCAAAAATACCCCTGGTAAGACCTGAGCTTACAATTTCACCAGTGCCTGTAATCATTTCATAACTGCCAATTTTTTCCATTATTCTTGATAGTGTAGCCCTCCTATTATCTATAGGTTCTCCTGCATTAAGAATACCTTCAATTAAAAAATTTTTAGGGTTGAGATATTTTAATAACATTTTACCTTTTACTAATGAACATGGCCAAGTCCCACACGGTGAAAATGCAATCGTATTGCCTACGTCATATTGTAAATCACCATAAGTTACAACTTCATTGCTGAGATAATAGTGCGCCAACATGGTTGTAGTAAGCAGGATATCAGATTCACAACCAACGACAACTTTCTTATCTGCAAGTATACTATAAGGAATACATCCGGTCATCCCAAGCCTTCCTGAAAAATCTGAATGGCACTTTATAACTATTGCATCAAGATTGTACCTGGTTATTAAATCCTCAAAGGAAACATACATTTTCGCCATTTTTTCCATATGCAAATCATTTACATCTTTTTCAATTATTGAATTTGCTTCAATGAGTTCCTTAAACTCATTTTTCCTCTTTTCATCAGCATTATTCATCCCATCTAAAAAATCAACTTCATAAAGAGGAACAATTTCAGGCCCAATTTTCCACCTCAGAATCAATTCATCAGCAGTACCGTTATAAAGACCAATTGCAAAAAATCCAATCATCCCAATTTTTGATCTTTGAAATAGTTTTTTTGCCCTGGCAGCAACAACAAATTTATACAAAATTTCAAGACTCTTCTCTTCCGGAAAACTATTTATACTCTCGAAATGCCGACCAATTCTTTTTATGGGCCCCTTAGAAGCAATAGCGCCTGCAAAAGAACCGGTATTAGCAATATTTTTATTTTGATCCTCAAAAGGCGGGAAACTCCATAAAAGTATTGGCACATCCTTTAATTCTTTTACAAGTGTTACAATATTTACAGTTTCAACCCATGAACTTATAAAAATAACAGCAGCATCGATATCTCTTCCTAACATAATTAAAGCTTCTTTGACTGCAGATTCCGAAGTACTAATAAATTTGTCTTCAGCAACAAAGACTTCAACATCCTTCTTTGAAAGAGATTCGATCAACTCACTGAATATCTTCACTGCTATGGGATCTCTGTAAAGTTCACCTGTTGAATTAGTAACCATTTTGAAAAAACCAACTCTAGCTTTTCTTAATTTTCTTTCATTTAACATTTGTACTTCTCCGTATTATTTAAAATAAAAATGATTAACAGACAATTTCTCTTATTTCTAATATCTTACAGATAGCCTTTAATTCTTCTATATAATCTCCATAGACCCAGTGTATGTGATTTGATCTTGTATTTTGTAAAAAAGTTTCAGGATCACTAAATTTTTTTACAAAAAGATGGGGAAATTTTTCCCAGCCTTTTGTTAATTTATCTTTACTTTCATAAATTGCATCACCGTTTGATATTTGCATAACATAATTTCCATTTATCCTGCCCAGCCTTGCTAATGTAACCTTGCCGGATTTACAAATAAATGATGAAACCATTCCTGTTCCAGGTCCGGGAACCAGGTGTTTGTATTGTTCATTTAATACAACATCTTTTGGGTCTTTTGCAAATTCTGTGGCAAAAGTTCCACAATTACCAACTTTTAATATATTATTTTCCATGTCAAGATTGAAAAAATCACCAAAACCCGGTGCGGAACCAGAGACCATATGCATAATCTGCATCGTAATCGCAGCATTTATATCAGCTTCACAAGCTATCACAAAACCTTCATCCAAATTTTGTGAAACTGACAAACAGTGAGAGCAGTACTTGCCTTGAGTTTCAATCATACACTTTACTGCTGCGAAATTTAAATTATAATCATCCTTAAGTTTCTTCATTGCAAAATAAAGTCTGATTGATTTATTTTCTACATCCGGAGGAGCTGTAACGCTTTTATATTTATCATGAAGAAAATTTGAGAAATCATTAATATTACCAATTTCAATTTTTTCAGCTTCATCAACCAGACAAGATTCATTTATATGAGTAATTTCAACACCAAAAATTTTTTTAACCTGTATTGGATCAGCAGTACCGGTATACATATTCATATACCTGCCGCCAAAAAGACCCATATTCATTCCATTTAATTTATTTGTAACATTTCCTGCTTTAGCGATATTACTTACGCTATTTTTAAACCTATTATCTTCCGGATCTGCGAATATAAATTCGTGCTCTATTCCCATATCATCGAAAGCACCGTGAAATTGACAGGTTGGCACTAAAGATAAGGTAATTTGATCGCTAGTAGCCCATAAGATTATTGGTACCCTTTTATCTAATTTATTAATCATATCAATTGCAAGAGATGGTGAAGGCCATGAACCTATTTCAAAAATTAAACAGTCAATTTTTTCATTTATAAGATAGTTGATCTTTTCATTAGCTATTTTTGCATTAGTTACAAATTCCTTTACCCTTATAATATCAAGATTTAGTTTTTTTAAATTTTCTTCAGCTCTTATTGCAAAATTTTCCATGCTATTTTTTGCAGTTTTAGGAATCGGAGAAATTTCTTGTGGCACTGCTAAAACAACAATGCCTATTTTTGGAATCATGATTACCTGCCTTTCAGAAATTTGGTTAATTTATTAAATTGTGGAAATTTATATTAATTAGTATAAAATATAAATATTTAGTATGAAACATTTACAATTATGTTAAATTTAACATTATTGTAACTTTTATTTATAATTCTAATACAAAATTTAA
>JAMCSM010000240.1 GCA_023380915.1 Actinomycetota bacterium
AGATAGCCTGTGCATTTTAAAATAGATGGTCTTTTTTCCGAAAATATAGCACATATTATTTTTCCATGCAGGGTGACACCTATCCACACTGGCGTTCAGAATCTAAAAATATTCATGGACAGATTTATTGGGAAGCACCAAAAGGAATCTGGCATGTTGTTGCTTTTGTGGAAAAGGAAGAAAAAACATGGGGCTCGTGGGGGGGATACGTGGATTTATTAAATCCAAAAGCTGTTGAGGATTTTATTACCAAAACCCATGAGGTATATAAAAAAGACTTAAAACAATATTTTGGAAAAACCATCCCTGGCATTTTTACTGATGAACCCAAATGGGTCGGATATTTGCCGTGGACACCTGATTTTTTAAATGTTTTTTATAAAGCAAAAAAATACGATTTAAGAACACGTCTGCATGCTTTGCTATATAATACAGAAAAAAATTATGAACAGATAAGATATAACTACTGGGACGTTTTGACTTCTCTTTTGAAAAAATCCTTTTTTGATAAAATACACGACTGGTGTGAAAAAAACAATATTCAGTTTACAGGACATATAAGTCCTGAAGAAGAACCCGTTTATGGCGTACTTTACCTTGGCGACCTGATGAAATTGGCGAAATCTTTTCATATACCAGGAACAGATATTATTACCTCACGTATCGGCACGTCAGAATTTCCAATTGTTAATATTGGCCCCAAACTTATCAGTTCTGTTGCACATCAGCAGGGTAAAAAACGGGTTATTGCAGAAGCATTTGCTCTTGCGGATTGGGATTTCACTTTCCAGACAATGAAATCCATAACAGATTATCTTTTTGTTCTTGGGGTTAATTTTATCGTTCCTCATGGGTTCTATTATTCAATAGATGGTTTAAGAAAAAAAGAAGCATGTCCTTCACAGTTTTATCAAACAACATATTGGAAGTACTATAAACTCTTCAGTGAATATGTTGGAAGATTAGGATATCTTTTGACAAGAGGGATTCCTGATACGGAATTTGCCGTTTTATATCCTACTAACTCTTTGTGGCGCTGTTTACCGGGAAATAAAAAAGATGCGGAAAAAATTGGGAACTCTTTTGTTTTTCTTGTTGATGCCCTTTTACGGATTCACAGGGAATTTGATTTTCTGGATGATATGTCTCTTTTAGATGCAAAAATAAACAATGGTATCATAAAAATCGGGAAACAGGAATATTCATCTCTTATTGTATCTCCTGTTATTTCATTTATTCCTGAAATCGCCGAAAAACTGAATGAGTTTGTTTCCGGTGGGGGAAAAATTTTATTTGTCGGGCATTATACGGAATTTTTAAAAGCACTTTGTGCCTCTTCAAAAAATGAAAATATAAAATTTATAGAATCGCCTGTTGATATAATGTCTCTTGATAAAAAAGGCCGGACATGTTTGAAAGAGCGGATTGCAATGGTTTTAAAATATTTTATCCCTTCTGAAATTCAGATAGAGGGTAAAGAACGTTCTGAAATATTTATTCATAAAAGAAAAACTGAAGATGGGGGGAAAATATATTTTTTAGTAAATATAGGAAAGCAGGCAGCCGACCTGAACGTTCATATAAACAAAAACAACTCATGGGAAATCTGGAATGCATTTAATTCAGAAAAAAAACAATTGCCATTTTCAGGGGCATTTCCTATCTCTCTTTCAGAATCCGAATCACTTTGTATTATTTCAAAAAAGATTCAATCCTATCAAAAATCTCAACGTCACGCTTCAGAATTATTTACTGAAAAAGAAAAAACATTTTCATACGGGCTAAAATCTGCATGGGATTTCAGAATTGAAGATGATAACGTTCTTTTTCTTGGAAAGTGGCATATTCTTAAATCCAGACCTGAATTTCTTTTTAAATCTGAAGATGCTTATATCATTAATGGACCTGTTATTGCACCATATCCGATAGGCAATATATCTGAAATAAACCCAACCTATCCGGATACAGTATGTTATAAACTCAACTTTTTTATTAAAAGTGAACCGGATAAGATAGAACTTGTTTGGGAGCTTTCAAGTATTATGGGAAAATATCGTATTTTTATTGATAAAAATGAGATAAAAAAAGAAGAAATAAAAAATTTCAGAAAATATGATAATTCAAATCTTGGTGTTGATATAAGTAAGTACATTAAAAGAAATAATTCTTTTTATACACCTTCCATACATACTATTTTTATTTTTGTGGATATAACCGGTCCTGAAGATGGACTTGTGGAGCCAATGCGCTTATTTGGAGATTTTATTGTAGAACATATGGGAGACAAGGGTATGGGAGCGATTATCAAAAAATTGGAACAACCTCATAATATTTTTTCAGGAAGCTGGACGGATTATGGATACCCTTTTTATTCAGGAACCGGTATCTACGAGCAGGATTTTGTTGTCAATAATGAAGAGAATCATGGATACAGATTAAAATGTTCTGATGTACGGGATATCATGGAAATAGAACTTAACGGAAAAGTGGTGGATGTACTTTTGTGGCCGCCATATGAAACTGAAATAACAAAATTTATTAAAAAAGGCAAAAATCATTTGATACTGAGAGTTACCAATTCTGTTTACAACATGATAGAAGGGATTGCAAAACCATCAGGGATTTTTGGTCCCGTAACTATTACGGAACAAAAAAATTTATAAATTTAGTGAGGTGTGTTTTGAATAATCGGGACATCCTTTGCTGATAAAATGGAGATACTATTATGAACTGGAAAAAGCCAAAAACAATTAAGTTGTATTTACATCCGCCTGAAGCGAAACGATTAATTACTTTATGGCCTGATTTCAAACTTATATGTGCTCACGTTGATACGATAAAAGAAAATTTAAATCAGTTCAGCGCTTCAGGTTTAAGGTTCATTTTTTGATAAAAATGCTCAATCGCGGATTGGCAGAATACTTTATTTAGTGTGAGAAACGATGGTGTTCCCGTATACAGGATGTCAACAAAGTATAATGGATTTCATTTTGAAATTGAAACTTTTTGCTCATGGGATGATGTACCTGACACATATATACAGTTAACCATTAGCAACCAAAACGATACTACTGAAAAATTAATTTTTGGAATTATGCCGAGAGCAGGAATAGATTCCTATCTTTATGGTATTACAGGAGATTTTTACGCAAGTTATAAGCCCAACCTTGAACAATGGGATATGGTGCCATCAACATTTTCTTTTGAAAATGAATTTCTGTGTGATGGTATAACCAGCCTTAATTATTTTGTTCCTGCTGAAACAAATATTTGTTGGATAAACCAAAATAAACGAAACGTTTTTGCCAGAGAATATCTTGAAATGTTTACTATGTTTAAGGCTTCCGATAAAAAAGTTTTTTATTTCTTGATAACTGAAAAAGGTAAAACTGATTTGAACGAAAAAAAATATTTTGCTACCCGCTTACAGGTAATTTCAAGATGGCAGAAAGAAATTACTAAAGTACAAATTATACCAAAAGTTTATGGTAGAAAAATGAAAACCATGGTTTATTCTCTTATTTATCAGTGTCTGCAAATGTTTGCAAAAGGAAATAATGGTTATATCCGGCCCCGACAGGGTGGAAGATGGGCGGGTGTATGGCCTTATGAAGCAGTAGAATTTCTTATTCTCCTTGACCGTATTGGTTTAAATGACTGGGCAGAAAAAGGATATCGGTTCTTTAGAGAATGTCAGATTAAAGAGGGAAAGGAAAAAGGGAAATTTGTAGGGTATCTTTCTCCTGTATGGGAGAATATCACGGGATGGGTTTTTTATGGATTGGCATATCATCTTCGTACCAAAAACGATGTACATTATTTTCAAGACTGGAGGCAGTGCATACTTGAAGGATTAAACTGGATACAATCACGTCGTACTGAAACAAAAAAAAATCCATTAAAATTCGGATATGGTTTAATGCCTGCAGGTAATCCTCATGACTGGGGACTAAATGTTCAGGCATGGTGCTGGACAGATGCTTTTTTATACATGGGAATCAGGGAAATGGCAAAAACATTTGCATGTTTTGATGACCCTTTTACGCGGCAATTCAAGGAAATTGCAAATGATTATAGGCTATGTCTGATTAAAGTTTTGGAAATCGTGTGCGGCTTACAAAAAGACAGAGAGGAAATTTTTATTCCGAATTATCTTGGGGTGAAAGAAAAATATCCTCCACCCGGTCCTTATTTTGTTGACGGACCTGCTTCCTTGATACGGGCAGGAATAATTAAACCGGAGAGCGAATTGTTTATAAAAGTGGAGAGATATTTTATAAATCGCGGGTGGATGAAAAATGGTTTTCATTTTTCTACCATAAACTT
>JAMCSM010000241.1 GCA_023380915.1 Actinomycetota bacterium
CTTCAATAGATGTACTACATAAATTACCATTATTGTCAAAAAAATGGCCAAATATATCACCAACAACTTTACGTTTTTTTAATTCCGATATCTCTTTTTGTGAAAGATTCCCTGATTTAAAAATTGTTGAAGAGCCAATTGGATAAAATGATCCTATACCAACTAACGCAATATTGATATTCTTAAAATATTCAAAGGTCCTTTTTATACTGCTATCTTGAAGTATTGCATTCTTAATTTTACCATTATCAACAAAAAGAGGTGCATATATTATATGAGGAGAAATGCCAAATTTATCTGAGAGTTCCTTTGTTTGATCTAAACCTTCAAAAGTTAAATTGTATGATCCCCCAAGAATTTGTACAACCTCAACTTTTTTAGCAATTTTTATTGGTAATGCTTGGATAATTTCTTTTACTGTTGAACTATGTGAAATACCCAGAATATCATTATCTTTTAAAATATTTAATAGATAATTTGCTGTTCTTTGCCCAATCATCTTCTTTATTTCATATATTATACTGTTTTCACTTCTTACTATTAATACTCTTTTTAAACCATATTTTTTTTCCAGATCACTTTCAAGTTTAGAAGTTTCAATTTTTAAATCAGCAATATTTACCTGTATTATTTCAAGTTCAAAAGCTTTCTGTAATAATCTTGTGACTTTTGCAGTTGACAGTTTTAATAATTTTGCAATTTCTTTTTGATGAATTTTTTCTTTGTACTTAAGGTTGCAAACTTTTGTTATAAGGTCTAAATCAGGATTTTCCATTTCTTTACTTATATAGTTAATATATTTATTATTCTAATTTTCTTTTGATTTTAAATAATAATATAAAAAAACATAATAAACAGCAATTAATCATCTTAAAAAAACACTTGACAAGTTATTTTTATAGATTATATTATTAGTGAAATATATTACAATAGTGTAATTAATTTTTATCTTTATAGCCTTTAAAAATTAGTATTATTTGCAAGAACGATAAATAAATAATTTTTAAGAGAATGAGATCAAAGTATCGTAAAAAAAGAATACAAAAATCTAATAAGAAGGGGGGACCAAAACTTAAGAATTTTTTCACAAACTTGTGCATTTAATAACACTAATCGAACAACAAGGAGGTATTATGAAAAAGGCTGTTATATTTTTAGTAGCAGCAGTTCTAGCAGTTTCTGTTTTAGTTATAGGGGTGGGTTGTAAAACTACTACAACTACAACCACGGCAGCAGCTGAAACTACTACTACAGCTGCAGCAACTACTACAGCAGCAGCAGAGACAACTGTGAAAGAAGGCGCTTATGCATATTATGA
Source organism: Actinomycetota bacterium (assembly GCA_023380915.1). The sequence goes on from JAMCSM010000241.1 coordinate 1,319, forward strand.
GAAATTAAGAGAAACTGCTAAGGCAATGAAAGAATACCCGGATGCTCCGGCTAAAGATTTTTCTCTGGCATTTACAAACATCATGGGTGGTATTCCATTCTGTGAGGCTGTTTGGGCTAATGTTCAAAAACAATGGAGCCTAGCTGGAGGAGAAGAAAAATTTGAGGCTTATGCAGACAACCAGTTTGATGCAACAATAGGACTTAAAAATGCTGATATTATACTGGCTAAAAAACCAAATCTTCTAATTAATTATCAAATTGATGCAAAGGTTAACAGTATAATTTCTATAAAATTTGGACAAGCTGGTATTCCTATAATAGCTGTTGATGTTCCAACTCCGAATGCTCCATTCATGGGCGTAAATAACTTTGATATATCTTATAAAGCTGGCTTGTATGCTATAGAACAAGTAGAAAAAATGGGTGGAATTGATAAACTTGATGCAATAGTACTAATGCAAGCTCCTACTGGTGGTGAAATAATAATGCTGAGGACTGAAGGTTTTTATCAGGCGTTTGTTGATAAATATGGTGCTGATGTAGTGGATCCTAAGACTATCAGAGCTGATGCTGGAGCTGGTGAAGCTGAACAGGTTAACAAAGCCATGTCTGATGTTCTTGCCAAATTGCCTAACGCTAAATATGTAGCTATGACCTCACTTAATGAACATAGTATGAGCGGTTGTATTGCAGCAATTCTATTTTATTAAAAAAGATAAAACAGTATTAGGTCCAGAATATGAAGAATTAGCGGAAGTATTTCATATGGACTAATAGATTAAAGAAATTAGAAAGTAGTAAAGATGTATTTAAAAGTAAATTATAACAATTAATCAGGAAATTAAGAGTTCAAGAATTATATTTTTTAAACTTGGATGAAAAATTTGCCGGATTTTGTATAAAGAAATAAAAATAATATTATCACAATCTAGTGTGAAAGAACATAATCAATGGATTATATTTTAGTATTTATGATGTATATAGATAATATCTATCAATATAAATTAAAGGCTATATTTTATATGTAACTATTTTTTTTAATATATTTGGAGGCAATTATTATGGACTCTGACATGAAAGAATTAATAGAAAGAATATCGAATGAAGTAATTTTACAATTGAAATCTAAAGATTTCGTTATTTCATCTAACACCGAAAAAGCATTGATAAAAGATGAAGAACTAAAAAAAATTGCAAAGATGATAGATCATACCTTACTGAAACCTGAAGCAAATTACGAACAAGTAAAGCAACTTTGTGAAGAAGCTATTGAGTATGGCTTTGCATCAGTTTGTGTAAATCCAGCCAATGTGGTTCTGTCGTTAGATTATTTGAAAAATACAGGAATTCCGGTATGTGCAGTTGTAGGCTTTCCTTTGGGTGCAACTACTACAAAAACAAAAGTTTTTGAAACAAAAGAAGCTATTGAAAATGGTGCAGCAGAAATTGATATGGTAATAAATATTGGAGCTTTAAAATCAAAAGACTATAACAGAGTTAAGTTAGATATAGAAGAAGTTGTAATTGCTGCTAAAGGAAAAGCTATAGTAAAAGTAATAATTGAAACTTGTTTACTCACTTATGATGAAAAAATAAGAGCATGTGAAATTGCAAAAGAAGCTGGTGCTGATTTTGTTAAAACTTCTACAGGGTTTGGTTCTGGTGGGGCAACCATAGAGGACATTAAATTGATGCGAAGAGTTGTAGGTCCAAATGTTGGTGTTAAAGCTTCTGGTGGTGTAAGTGACTATAATACAGCGATTGCAATACTTAATGCAGGTGCATGTACGCTTGGAGATAAGAATTTATGCAGATTGGGAACGAGCAAGTCTATAAACATAATTCAAGATTCAATGTAAATATAATTGATTATAAAAAGCTGTAACTTAGGAAATAAAAATGGCAAAAATGAGAGCAGTGCAATTGTTTGCACCAAGCGATTTGAGATGTGTTGAAGTAGAAAAACCGAAAATTGAAGATAAGAAAGATGTAATTGTAAAAGTAAAAGCTTGCGGAGTATGTGGTTCAGACCTGATGCGAGTAATGGTCAAAGGAGCTCACAAGCATCCAATTACAATAGGACATGAATTTTCAGGAATAGTAGATGAAATAGGTTCGAGTGAAATAGATTTAAAAATAGGAGATCGGGTAACAGTTGTACCTTTGGTTCCCTGTGGAAAATGTGATTATTGTAAGATTGGGCAACATGTTCTTTGTGATAACTATTCTTATTATGGCTCTAGAATCGATGGAGCAATGGCTGAGTATATTAAGGTTAATTCCAATAATATAATAAAAATTCCATTGAATGTAGATTTTGAATCTGGGGCAATGACAGATCCTGTTGCAGTTTCTTTGCATGCTGTAAGAAAAACTAAAATTGAACCAGGGCAAACTGTCGCAGTTTTTGGGCTTGGGGCAATAGGGCTTATCACAGTACAATGGTTAAAATATTCCGGTTGTTCAGAAATTTATGCTATTGATATTTTTAATGAAAAATTGGAACTTGCAGAAAAACTAGGTGCTGATATGTGCATTAATGCTAAAAATGAAAATGCTGTAGAAGTTATCAATAATAGAACAAATAAAAAAGGGTTGGATATTGTTATAGAGCTTGCTGGTTCAAAGATCTCACAGATCCAGGCAATTGATTCAGTTAGAAAACTTGGAAGAGTTATTTTTTGTGGTATTTCTTATGATGATTTGGTTATTCCGAATTCTACTTTAAGTAAAATTCTTAGATGTGAAATAGATTTAAAAATAGGAGATCGGGTATAAAGATTAATAAAAAAGAAATTTTTAATAAAGTAATGTTTAAACCAGAAGATTAAAGCAATTTTACTTTTTTTACTACTGTCAAGATTGATTGCAAAATATTCAAAAATGGAGTGGTGATGAAAAAAAAATATATAATGTCAATAGATCAGGGTACAACTGGTTCAAGAGTTATTCTTTTTAACCACGATGGTGAAGTCTATGCAAGTTCTTATAAAGAAATAAAACAATATTTTCCTAATCCTGGATGGGTTGAGCATAATCCTATGGAGTATCTGTCCAGTATTAAAGATTGTGTAAAAGATGTGATGGCAAAAACAAATATTACTCCTGATCAGATTGCTGCGATTGGAATAACTAATCAAAGAGAAACGACAGTTTTATGGGATAAGGAAACTGGAAAACCAGTGAGTAATGCAATAGTTTGGCAGTGCAGGAGATCGGCTGCGATTTGTGATGAACTCAAGGCAGATGGCTATGAAAAAGTCATTAATGAAAAAACAGGGCTGGTTATCGATGCATACTTTTCAGCAACAAAAATAAAATGGATTATTGACAATATACCTGGAGTTAAGGAAAGAGTAAATCAGGGTAAAATATGCATGGGGACTGTTGATACATGGTTAATTTGGAACTTTGGCAAAATCAAGTACCATGTTACAGATTATTCCAATGCTTCCAGAACATTACTTTTTAATATTCATACGCTAAATTGGGATGATGAGCTTTTAAAAATATTTGATGTTAATAAAAGTATTTTACCTGAAGTTAAGCCCACCAGTGGCATAATGGCATATACAGATAAAGACAGTTTTATAGGAATTGAAATACCAATTGCTGGTGTTGCTGGTGATCAACAGGCTGCACTTTTTGGGCAGGGTTGTTACAAACCAGGTATGGCAAAAAACACTTACGGAACAGCACTGGCATTAATGATGAATATAGGTGATAAGGCAATTCCTTCAAAAAATGGCTTAACTACTGATCTTGCATGGGTCATTGGTAATAAGACATATTATTCTCTTGAAGGAGTAATATTTATTGGAGGAGCCACCATTCAATGGTTAAGGGATGGGTTAAAAATTGTAAATGATGCAAGAGAATGTGATGTTCTGTCAGAAAAGGTTTCAAGCACTGGAAATGTTTATCTTGTACCCGCATTTACTGGGCTCTGTGCACCATATTGGGACATGTATGCAAGGGGTATAATTGTTGGGATAACCAGAGGTACTACAAGGGAACATATTTGCAGGGCGGCAGAAGAAGCCATTGCTTACCAAACCAAGGATGTAATAGATTCAATGATTGCAGATTCCGGGAAGAATTTAACATCATTGCGTGTAGATGGCGGCGCTACAAAGAGTGATTTTTTAATGCAATTTCAATCAGATATTTTAGGGATTCCTGTTGAAAAGCCAAAAATAACGGAAATGGCAGCTTTGGGTGCCGCATACCTTGCCGGGCTCGGTATAGGCTACTGGGAAAATATGAAAGATCTCGAGAAAAACTGGATTCTGGATAAAAAATACGAACCAAAGATGACAGAAGAAAGAAGGGAAACTTTATATTCGGGCTGGAAAGAAGCAGTAAAGAGATCTCTCAAGTGGGAAAAATAATATAGTTAAGCAAAAAGATTTTTATCTATAAAAAATAAAACAGGAGATTATGACAAGATATGGAAAAACACAAAGATTTTATTAGTTTTACTAAAAGAAAGGTTAGTTTATATGTTAAAAGATACTTATGAAATTACTAAAAAAAGGTATGCCGAATTTGGAGTAGATACAGAAAAAGTTATCGAAAAATTAAAAAATATAACTTTTTCCATTCACGGATGGCAGGCAGACGATTTTTCAGGATTTGAAAAACAGGATTCTGCTCTTTGTGGCGGAGGGCTTCTTTCTACAGGGAATTACCCTGGTAAGGCAAGAAATATTACTGAGTACAGGCGGGATATGGAAAAAGTTTTTTCTTTGATTCCTGGCAAGAAAAAATTAAACTTTCACACCATTTATGGTGATTTTAAAGGTAAATTTTATGACAGGGATGCCATAAGACCGGAACATTTTGACAGCTGGATAGATTGGGCAAAAGAAAATAAGATCGGTATTGATATAAATCCTGTGCTCTGGTCGCATGAACTTGCATCTTACGGTTATACAATTTCCCATACCGATGAAAAGATTCGTAATTTCTGGATTGAACATGTAAAAAGAACACGGGCAATAGGTGCATATATAGGTAAGAATCTAAATCAGGTTTGTATTTGTGATATTTGGATACCTGATGGTTCGAAAGATTATACAGTCAGTAAGTTTTTACATAGAAAAATACTTAAAGAATCGCTTGATGATATTTTTTCAGTCGAGTATCCAGAGAATCACTTACTTGATGCATTGGAAAGCAAGCTTTTTGGGGTTGCTTTTGAAGCCTACACGGTTGGTTCACAGGAATTTTATTTAAGCTATGCGATAAAAAACAATAAGATAATCCTTTATGATACTGGTCATATGCATCCCGAGGAATATGTATCAGATAAAATATCTGCAATTCTACAATTTGTCAGGGGCATAATGTTTCACTTGAGCAGGGGTATGCGATGGGATAGCGACCATGTAACATTATTCAGTGATGAGATTGTTGCAATAATGCAGGAAATCGTAAGAGCAGACGCCTTGAACAAGGTATATATAGGCACAGAATTTTTTGATGCAAGCATAAACAGAATAGGTGCATATACCACGGGAATAAGGGCGGTACAGAAAGCATTGTTATATGCGCTTCTTGAACCTGTAGACGTATTAAGAGATTATGAAAATAAAAATCAACTTTTTGCAAGGCTTGGACTATTCGAAAATTTGAAATCTATGCCTTATGGTGATATCTGGAACCATTACTGTAGCATCATGGGTGTTGCAGATGATAGCAAGTGGATTAGTGAAGTTTTTAAGTATGAAAATGAAATTCTGTCAAAGAGAGTTTAAAGGAGAAAAATATGGAATTGCAGATTTATGAAAAAAAAGATCTTCAAATAAAAGAAAAGTTTCTTGAAATGAAGAAGAAAAAAGTAATTAAGGAAAGGCTTAAACTTTCATGGAGTAATTGGGAGTTTGGCATGGAACCACTTGATGTTTCTATGAAAAGGTTAAGTTCAAATAATGTAAAATATATTGAGCTTTATGGGAATATCTTTGGTCCTGACTTGGGATATAAAGCAAATGATGTAAATAAGTTGCTTGATTCTTTTGGTATGGAAGTTTCTGGTATCTGTGGAATATTTTCAACAGACAATGAACTTGCTTCAACAAGTGCATCAGTTAGACAAAGAGCTATTGATTATATAAAAAGAAATGTTGAATTTGCTGCCGAGGTTGGTGCTGACTATTTTTTAATTGTCCCTGGCGCTGTAGGAAGAGCAGTAAAGTATGATAATTTTGAGTTTGACAGATCAGTCGAAACTTTAAAAATAGTTTCTGATGTTTTTACAAAATATAATATAAAAGGTGCTATAGAGCCAATTAGAGCAGATGAAGTTACTTTCTG
>JAMCSM010000242.1 GCA_023380915.1 Actinomycetota bacterium
ATATCTCCATGCAATTCCATATAATGTTGAAGAGTTTGAAGAAAAAGATAAAGATGGATTTATTTATAAAGTTAGTTGGTATACCAAAGAAATTGTTGAAAGGCCTTTTAAAAATGAGAATGAGGCCAAAGAACAAGTAAAAAAAGATATTTTTAAAATTAAAGATGCAATAGAAAACAAAAAATTTTGTAGTCAAGGTAATTTTAATGTTAGACTTTTTGGAGAGGATTTAGAATCACCAGAAGTCTTAAATTATGAATTTAAAAGAATACAGGATAAAATGGATGGAACCATTATGATGGCACCAGAATTTTTTGATGGCATTGGTCCTCTGACTACCAGATATAATTATGATATGTTTTTTTATCTATATAAGGATTATCCTGAACTTATTGGTGAACTACTAGATGTACATATTGATTATCAATTATTTAGAATTGAAAGTTTCAATAGTGCATTAACTCCAGTAGCTACTCTTAGCTCAGTAATTGCAGGTACCAAAAGCCTTATATTTTCACCTAATTTTATAAGAAAAGAAGTTATTCCAAGGATGCAAAAATTATATGATAATTTAAATAAAAAAGGATATTTAATTATTTTAGAATTGCATGGAGATATAAGTGTAGTGTTTAATGAACTTGTTGGAATGGGTGTACAAGCTTATGGCCCTATTGAAAATCTAAGTAATAAAAGTATTGAAGAAATAAAAATGAAATATCCAAAATTAATTTTAATGCAAATGATAGATAGTTCACACCTTTTACCATTTGGAACTTCAGAAGAAATAGTCTCCGAAACAAAAAAAGTTATTGATCTTGCAAAAAAATATGGAGGAATATTTATTGGTTCAACCTCTGATATACATGAGAAAGTAAGTATAAAAAATGCCCTTGCAATGTATGAAACAGCAAGAAATTATAACTTATAATTTTTAAAAAAAATTGTAAAAGTAAATGAATGAAGAAGATTTCAGCGCATTTATAACAGAAGGGCCAGATTTTTTGGAAGTAAATCCCAAAAAAACAGCGCTTGTAATAGTTGATATGCAGTATGATAATGTCCATCCCGATTACGGTGCAGGTCTTAGGATGAAAAAGAAAAATCCAGAGTCTGTAAAGTATTTTTATGACAGGGCCAAAGAAATTGTTACACCTAATATATTAAGACTAATTGATTTTTTCAGGAAAAAAAAGATTCAAATAATTTATATTACATTTGGCCCTAACTTAAAAAAAAGCAGTGATTTATATGATCTTGGAAAAGTTGAGGATATAAAGATAAAAAAAATTTATGATATACCCAATTTTTATCCACCAGGCTCAATTGAAAGGCAAGTAATACCTGAATTGAAACCAGGTGAAAATGATCTCATTATAAATAAGACTTCCGCAGGGGCATTTGCAACTTCAGCAATTGATGCAATTCTAAGAAATCTATGGATAAAGACTTTAATATTTACAGGGGTTGCAACAAATATGTGTGTGGAAAGTACATTTAGAGAAGCAGCTGACAGAAGCTACAATTGTGTAATAGTAGATGATGCCTGTGCAACCTATGACCAACAATCTCATGATGCAAGTATAAAGATTCTCAGTCAGATATTTGGTAAGTCAAAAGCAACCCAGGAAATAATAGATGAATACCCATGGAACAGCTGGATTGTCAAAAAGGAAACCAAGTAAATATGTCAATTAATACAATCCAAATTAATATTTCTTTTGAAGAACTTGAGGAACGAAAACTTCGCTGCCAGATGCAGCGTAGTTTTGTAAAACCTGACAGAGTTCCAGTTGTACCGATACTTGATGCATGGTACTGGCTCCCAAAAATTGGAAAATCATATAAAGAATATTTTAGCAGTGCAAAATCAATGCTGGAATGCCAACTTCTTGGTCAAAAATGGTATCTTGAAAACATAAAATCAGATTTATATGAGATAATGATACATCCTGTATTTGCTTATGTATCTGAAGCGGGAACCTTTGGTGCAGAAGTTGAATTTAGAGACAATGATATACCCTGGGTTAAAAAACATTCAATACAAAATGAAGATGATATTGATAAACTAGAAAAAATAGACCCAATTTATAGTGGGCTTCATGGAAGAGAACTTGAATTGAGGCAGGAAATGTTAAAAATAGCTGGAAATTACAAAATAAGATTTAGTGATTGTCTTGAGATTGGGATAGAAGATAAGATTGGAATAGATTACAATATTTTTTCTTATTCTCGGGGAATAATAGGTATACTTGGAGTTGCCGGTAGAACTCTTGGACCAATGGTTGTAGCAAATGACTTAAGGGGAGCAACAAATATGTACATGGATGTTTTATCCAATCCGGAATTTTCCAAGAGACTTCTTGATGTAATTACAAATAAGATCATTAAATGGATCGAATTTACCAAAGAATTAATGGGAGAAAAAAAAGAAACAGTGTTTGTTGGAGATGATGGCGCAGGCAACCTCTCTCCATCAGTTTATGAAGAAATTCTGCTTCCATACCATAAGAAAATAAAAGATTACTTTAAAGGATACACAGTATTTCATACATGCGGCAAAGTTGAGCACCTTTTTAATCTGATTGCCAACAGCCTTAAAATAAATGATTTTTCTGGTATTGGTTATCAAAATAACAGGGATATTATTGCAAAATTTTTTGGTGGAAAAACTGTTTTAAGTGGTAACATTGATCCAAATAATATTGACAAGGGCAGTAGAGAATCAATAATGGCAGAATGCAGGGACGCCATAGAACATTTTGCCCGATATGGCGGTTATTTTCTTAAGGGAGGGGATGACCCGCCCCCTACAGCATCTGTTGAAAATATAAATTATATGTATGAGGCTGCAGTTAAATATGGAAAATATTAATCTTAAAATTTAAAGTGAAATGCTGGATAAAAACATCCATGTACATATTTGT